>DXHA01000009.1 GCA_019113675.1 Candidatus Yaniella excrementigallinarum | reverse complement strand
TTTATGCCTAACAGCGCGTCTACGACCACAGCGACATTGACTGACTGCAGTTTTGCGTCTCGTGGCAGGCCCTGTTGGGTCGCTTTTTCGGCCCAAGCGTCTATGGCCTGTAGGGCCACGGGGGCGTCAAGGTCATCAGAGAGCGCCGCAAAGATCGTTGAAGCTAGCGTGTCAGCATCACCAAGTTGTTCAAAAGCCATGGCAGATTTCCATGTCTCGAGACGTTTGGAGGCTGCAGCCAAAGCTTCGTCTGTATATGACCAATCGCTGCGGTAATGGTGATCAAGCAATAAGGCGCGGATGGCCATGGGAGATTCTCCACTGGCAACTAAGTTCGACACTAGTTTCAGATTACCTAGCGATTTGGACATTTTAACGCCATCAAGACCAACCATGCCAGAATGCACATAGTGTTCAGCCATTGGTTGTCCGGTCACAGAAGTGGCGTGTGCCGCAGAGAACTCGTGGTGTGGGAAACGCAGGTCAGAGCCGCCACCTTGTACGGTGAAAGGTATTGGCAGGGTGTGGTGCGCTATCGCCGAGCATTCTACATGCCAGCCTGGGCGTCCGGTTCCTAGTACGTCGTCGTGCCAAAAGGGTTCGCCTTCTCGATAGGCAGACCAGATTAGCGGGTCCAGCGGATTGCGTTTTCCCGGTCGCTGGGGATCGCCGCCACGTTCTGGGAAAAATTCGATCATTTCTTGCTGGGAATGGGCACTGATGACCCCGAGGTGCCAATTGGTTTTCGCCTCGGCCGCATCGATTGAAAAATAGATATCGCCATCAGGATTATGCTCATCACCTGCCACCTCGTAGGCGACACCTGCGTCCACCATCTGACGCACCAGAGTACGGATCCAATCGACCGTTTCTGCAACCCCTAGGTAGTGTGATGGTGCTAGCACATTGAGATGTTGCATATCCGAACGGAATAGATCAGTTTGGTCTTGACCAAGTTGTTGATAATCGATGCCGAGCTCATTGGCACGTTCAAATAGGGGGTCATCGACGTCGGTAACATTTTGGGTGTAAGTGACGTGGTAGCCAGCAGCAATCCAGTAACGGTAGAGCAGATCAAAGGCCACGTAGGTATTGGCATGTCCTAGGTGGGTTGCATCATAGGGTGTAATACCGCACACGTACATGGTGGCGTGGCCATCTTTGACATAGACTCGCTGTTTTTGTTGGGCAGCCGTATCAAAGAGACGTAGGTTGTCTTCCTGCACAGGAATGGCAACAGGAAGTGGGGTGATCCATGATTTCATGATTGCTCACGAGTTCCTTAGGAATTTGTAAATATCCGATGAGGTTGTAGACGGTGGTTGATCAGGCGTTAATTACTCCGAGCCCAAGTAGGACGTAGAGCCCAGCGCCAAGAAGAATTCGGTACCACACAAAAACTTTGAATGAGTTGCGAGAAATGAAGCGCATCAGCCAAGCAATAACGGCATATCCGATGACGAATGCCACAGCGGTTGCGATGATGGTTTCACCCATACCATATGCAGCTGTGGGGTCAGGGCTCGCGACCGCTTTGGCTAACTTATAGAAACCCGAGGCAAAAACAGCGGGAACTGCCAGTAAAAAAGCGTAGCGAGCTGCCGCTTGGCGTGTGTAACCCAGGGCGAGCCCCATGGTGATGGTACCGCCCGAACGTGATACGCCAGGGATGAGTGCTAAGGCTTGTGCCAGACCATAAAGAATGCCGTCCCGCCAGTTGAGGCGCCGCATCGGCTTAAGTTGTTTGCCCCAGGTGTCCGCCATCGCCAAGATGACCGCAAAGACAATTAACATTGTCGCCACAAGCCATAATGACCTGAACCTGGTATCGATTGACTCTTCGAATAGTAGGCCAAGCACACCGATGGGGATGGACCCGATGATGATAAGCCAACCAATCCGAACATCAGGGTCGGAGTGTGGGACTTTGCCGACTAGTGCACGACACCACTGGGCAATGATCCGAGTGATATCGGCCCAAAAATACAGTAGTACAGCAAGTTCTGTACCTATTTGGGTGATGGCAGTAAACCCGGCTCCCGGGTCTGCTGCGCCGGGCAAAAACTCTCCGACAACACGCAAATGTGCAGAAGACGAAATGGGTAAAAATTCAGTTAGGCCTTGTACCAAGCCTAGGATGACAGCTTCAATCCAGTTCACTTGGACAACCCTACGACACTCAAGTGAATATTTGTTGAAGCTACGGCACTTTGACTCTAGTTAGTCCTCGTCAGTGTCGTGGTCATCTTCGATATCGAGTTCGTCGAAGTCGTCCTCTGTGTCATCAAAGTCGCTAAAATCATCGTCGTCATCTTCGAAGATGTCTAGCGGAGTGACTTCTCCGGTAGCTTCGTAGAGAGCATCTTCATAACTTTCGAAGGCGTCGGCAAGTGCATAATACGCGTGTTCCAAGCTGGGGTCATCGTCGCTGCGTTTATTCGTGGCTGCAGCGAAGTGTTCTTGAAGCGCAGCAATAAGGGCCTCTAGCGAAACGCGTGGATCGGTGCTCATGGACTCTAGAATATCTTGGATTTAACCATGTGACTACACTTTGCAAGTTTATGTGCTCGGCCTGCTGCGAAACGATCGGAATGATACGTTTCACTTTTCGGGCGCGCTGACTACAGTGGTTGTCACGATGTGCCAATGGGTGCGCTATCACTAGGAGGGCCTGCGCGTGCGAGAGACGCCGATTGTTAGCAGTGTTGATACTTTAACCCGAAAGAACGCTTGGGAATATTTGGTAATTACTGTTGCACCTGGAGACTCATTAGCTCAGGCGCGTCAGCGCCTAGTTGAGCACGCTGAGTATGGCCACTGGGAGTTGCAGCGATCGCTTCTGTATAAGGGTGGGGCTAGACGTTTCTGGTTACGCCGCAAGGCCATCAAGGTCGAGTCCACGTTGGTCACGATTTAGTCGTCGATCGGGCCCAATCCAAAGGTTGCAAAAGTCGTATGGGCTGACTCATCGTCAGATGGATGATAAAAGCCGGCCATTACGTCTCGATACAGTCGTGATATCTCTTGGCTCCGGTGGAAACCTGCGCCTCCCGATGCTTCGAAGGCATAATCGACCTGAGCTTTGGCCACCCGAACAGCCGAAATCTTGTTGGCCACTAATCGCACGAACCATTCATCGCCATATGCGGTGAGATTACTAATAGCCTCGGCAAGACCGGTGATCTGCTGGTCCTGACTCATTTGCCGCAGTATCGCTTCGCCATGTTTATACCGCAGAAAAGGATCCTGTGACAGGGCTGTGTCGTGTGTTTTGGATGTTCTAGTGTGCAGTTTATCGGCTGCAATTTCGACTGCCCGATCTCCTAAACCGGCGTACACAGCGGACGTGAGCGTGAGAAATGAGGCAAAGATACTAAAGGTCAGTAAATCCTGATTCGGACCCGTAGGTATGCGCCGGATAATTCGTTCAGATGGGATCACAGCTCCATTGAGGTGTGTCACAAAGGAATGTGTAGCCCGCATACCGAGCATGTCCCAACTTGAGGCATCGGCTGTAGTGTTACCTTCAGTCCGGTCCAATACACCAAAGATTAGTTGATCACCTTCTGGTGACTTGCCGAAGACCCCTAATTTTGTCCAAACGGGTGATAACGTGGTGAAGATTTTGGTGCCCGTGAAACGCACCGAACCATCGGCTTGCTCTTCAGCTACTGTGCCGGAGTCAAATAGGACAGCATCGTTACCGGCTTCGGAAATACCAAAGGCATAGATCTCACTGGCCGCGGCATCTTTAAGTATGAACTCTAAGTCACGATTGCCATGAGTAGAGAAGATTGATGCGACCGCGGACCACACCTGATGCATGTTGACTGCCAATGCGGTCGCTGGAGAATACGCTGCAAGTTTTTTCTGGGCATCGACCAGCGCTGCAAAATTCCAGCCCAATCCCCCATCGGATACATCAGTTAATGCCGAAAAGTAGCCTGCTTGTTGCAATACTTCAATATCTTGGTAGGGAAATTCATTGCGTTCGTCGTACCCTGCAGCGCGCTGGCGGATACCCTCTAAAATCTCATCCGTAAGAACATCATCAATTTGAGCTTGGTATTGCGAGTATGGCAGAGCCATGAATATCCTTTCACGGGGCTATTTAGCTGGTTCGAGAATGCGTAGTAGCGCACGGACTCCGAAGTCCAGGGAATCAATAGGCATGCGCTCGTCAATGCCATGAAATAATTGCGGGAAGGCTAAATCTGCAGGGAGCTGTAGGGGAATGAAACCATAGCCGGCAATTTCGAGCCTCGACAGCGCATTATTATCAGTTCCACCAGACATCATAAAAGGAAGCACAATAGCTTCCGGGTCCTCGTAGGCAATTGCCTCAATCATTGTTTCAACTAGTCGACCAGAAAAAGGTGCTTCAATGGCCTTGCGGCCGTGTTCATAGCTGACTTCTACATCGTCACCAGCAAGGCTACGGATAGTTTCGAGCAAATACTCATCATGTCCGGGAAGTGGTCTAGCATCAACAGTAGCTTCAGCCTTTCCGGGAATAACGTTGTGCTTATAACCGGAAGTTAATCCGGTTGGATTTGAAGAGTTACTCAAGGTAGAAGCCACAAACGTTACAGCGGAACCGATAGCTTCTAACTGGGGGCTGGGGTCTGTTTCGTCGAACTCTGTGTCCAGAAGCCTGGAGACTTCCTCCATGAGATGCCGGGTCGTTGCCGTGTAATGGAGAGGCCACTTGTAGTGACCGATCGCCGAAATTGCATCAGCCATTTTGGTCACGGCATTGTCACTGTGACTTGCTGATCCGTGCCCTGGCGCTCCCCGTGCCGATAGGTTAAGCCAAGCGATACCTTTTTCGGCAGTTTGCAGAAAGTAGGCCCGTTTACCAGCAACTGTGGCTGTAAAGCCTCCGACTTCAGAAATCGCTTCTGTTGCTCCCGAAAAAAGGTCAGGACGATGCGATACGAGCCAACCAGAACCATATACTCCGCCAGCTTCCTCATCACCAAATAGCGCGAGGATAATGTCCCGGCGAGGTCGGCTGCCTGAAGCATATAGGTGCTCCAGCGCGGTAAGCATAATCGCATCCATGCCCTTCATATCGGCTGCGCCCCGGCCGTAAATCACATCATCAATGACTTCTGCGCCAAAGGGGTCAACGGTCCACTCAGAGGGATCTGCAGGTACAACATCCAGATGACCGTGTAAGACTAGGGCTGGAGCATCTGCATCCCAGCCTGTCATGCGACCAACAACTGAAGCTCGTCCTGGTACAGATTCGACAGTTTCTGGCTTCATACCCATGGAGTCCATAATCTTGGCGCAATAAGCTGCCGCCTCGGGCTCTCCTCGTGAGTCATTTCCGCCGTAATTTGTGGTGTCGATTTGAATAAGATCCCTGGTGATCTTAGCTACCCGGTCACGGAATGTTCCTGGCGCATTTGAAACGCTATCAGTGTGTTGAGCCATAAAATCACCATATCGAACACGAGAATGCACGGCCATGGTGCATGAACTATTAAATTTATGTTATGCTTATCGCTGTTGCCTTCTCCTGTCATCGGGGGAATTCACCACCAGCGCGGGTGGCGGAATTGGTAGACGCGCAGCGTTGAGGTCGCTGTGACCTTTATCGGTCGTGGGGGTTCAAGTCCCCCTCCGCGCACGTTTTAGCGAAATGAGTCGGGACGAGAGATAGCATCTCGGCCCGACTCATTCGTTTAATACCGATACTGGCCATATTTAATGTCGAGGGCTTCTTGGGCGAACAACTCACGATCGCTATGGTTTCGATGCACACCTCTCCGTTGGCACAGCCCGGAGAGGGGGATGCAGGTGGTCTGAATGTCTATGTTCGCAACCTCACCACAGCC
Source organism: Candidatus Yaniella excrementigallinarum (assembly GCA_019113675.1). Taxonomy (GTDB): domain Bacteria; phylum Actinomycetota; class Actinomycetes; order Actinomycetales; family Micrococcaceae; genus Yaniella; species Yaniella excrementigallinarum. Next base: position 16,693 of record DXHA01000009.1, on the reverse strand, counting down.
TTAATCGAGGCAGGATACCAAGTGCTGGTTCTTACTAGAAGAACTGCCGCAGCCGAAGAGATCGTTATCCTTGATAAGGCGACTGATTCGAAGATGATCCCTTTAAGCGTTGGACCGTTTGATCTGCCCAAAGAAGCACTGGCTGAGCTAATCCCACAGTTTGCAGAAGCATTGGCGAGAGCCATTTCTGTACATGCTTGCCATTCGCTTGTAATCCATTCCCATTATTGGTTGTCTGGGGTGGCTGCTCACCAAGCGGCCAGGTTGCTGCAGGCTCCAGTGATACATACTATGCATACCCTAGGTGCTGCCAAAAACTCTGCAATACCAGGAAGTGAACCACTGCACCGAATTGAGGGCGAAGCACTTATCTGTGCACATGCCCAGGTTCTCATAGCTAATACCGCTGATGAAAAACAAGAGCTCATAAAATTTACCGGTGTGCCTGAAGAACGTGTGCAGGTTGTCAGGCCGGGTGTTGATCACAGGATTTTTCGACCAGTCGGGACGAACCGATGGCCAGGCCGACCGGCGAATCAGGCACCAAAAATATTATTTGCCGGACGGATGCAGCGATATAAGGGCCCTCATGTTTTGCTAGAAGCCTTAGCTGTGCTTCGAGATCGTGGCTTGAAAACCCTTCCGGTAGCACATTTCACCGGCGCAGCCTCGGGCTCAGCCACCTATGATGTTCCTGCATATGCCAAGCGGCTTGGCATAGCACAGCAATGTTCGTTTTCCTCACCGGTCTCCCCAACGGTTCTGGCTAGTTATATGCGCGCGGCCGATGCGGTCGCCATGCCCTCGGCATCAGAATCCTTTGGGCTAGTAGCCGCCGAAGCCCAAGCTTGCGGTACTGCTGTAATTGCCCATAACGTCGGTGGACTGGCAACTGTCGTAGGTAATGGTGTCAGCGGACAATTAGTGGACTCATTAGACGCTGAAGCTTGGGCGGATAGCTTAGCTGAGCTGATAACTGATCCTCAGCGCTGGCGTAATTACGGCGCCGCAGGAGTTGACCATTCGGGGCTTTTTACGTGGTCAGCCATGGCTGATCAAATGACCGAAATCTATCAGACAGCACGGATGCGGTATTTTGCTGCCTAGCAGCACTATATAGGTCGGCCGCCAACATAATGTTGGCGACCGACCAGTGCTGTGAATCCGATTAGTCTTGTCGGATTTCTGCTGTGAAATGCAGCTTTTCTTTTCTAGCGTTCCATCCTGTCACCAATTGTCGGTCGCCGTTTTGGTGATAGTTCACTGCAACGGTCGAAGGTAAACGCATGGGAGAAGCAAATTCAATCGCCCATGTATAGGGAGCAGGAAGTTCTCGACCCGCCAACATACGCCCGGCAGCGTACATGCCATGCGCAATCGCACCCGGCATCCCTAGTGCTTTGGCTGTGATGTTGGACAGGTGGATCGGATTCCTGTCGCCTGACACGGCAGCATAACGGCGGCCAATGTCGGCGGGTAGCTTCCACTCACCTGTGACAGGCGGCGGTTGGAACTTCGGTCGATCTGGACGCGCTGGTTTTTCAGAACCGGGTAGCTTAACCGACCGTGAAAGATAAAGTGCCATAGATTGCCACAACAACTTATCAGTGACACGATCGAATATTTGAACCCAGATTTCCACTGTGGTTCCTGCGTGGTGCGGTGCTAGATGTTGCGCCCAGGTGGAAATCCGAACTGGTTGATCGATCGGAATATCTGCCATGTGCCACACTTTGTGTTGCAAATGCACCATACCCAATAAAGGTATGGGAAATTGTCGTTCCGCCATCATTGCGGTAGATAGTCCGAACGCAGTGATATGGGCTGTTAATGACGGCGCAGTGTTATGTCCGACATTCCCGGAAGCCCCGAGTAACCCATTATATTCGTCCACTAATTTGCGCGAGATGACGCCGTCAGTTTCCCAACGAGTGCCGGGTAGAGTAACCGCGACAGACTTTTTCGGCCGAATCGCCCCGGTTGCGACTTTGGCATATGACGACGTTAGCGACGGGATCTCAGTTACTTCGACGACCCGCAGATTTTCCGGTTGTGGTGCAGATTCTACAATACTTGGGCCAAGCATTACTTTCCTATCATTGCCTGTCCGCACACCCGAAGGGTGGTGCCGTTAATACCTGCTGAAGCATCGGAATTGAAAAATGCGATCGCTTCGGCCACATCGACTGGACGCCCACCCTGTTGTAGTGAGTTCATTCGGCGTGCTACTTCACGTGTTGCTGTTGGCATGGCATCTGTCATAGCGGTTTCAATGAAACCGGGAGCCACCGCATTGATAGAGCCACCGGTCTCCTCCAGTACTGGCGCTAGAGCTTGTGTCATGCCGATAATGCCGGCTTTCGCTGCCCCATAGTTGGTCTGTCCGCGGTTACCGGCAATGCCCGAGGTTGAAGACAGTGATGTAATCCGGAAATTATCAGCTAGTACACCCTGACCTCGTGCTTTCAAAAGCTGGTCATTAATACGCAGTGGTGCGGAGAGGTTGACTGCAATCAGCGAATCCCAACGGCCGGCATCCATATTAGCTAATAACTTATCGCGGGTAATACCAGCGTTATGTACGATGCCGTCCAGCCGACCGAACCGTTCACCAGCTTTGGCAAGTAACTGGTCTCCTGCGTCATCGGCGGTGATATCCAGTTGTACCGCAATACCGCCAACGGCGTTCATGACTTCAGTCAGTGCTTCCCCGGCTGCTGGCATATCGACCCCGATTACGGTTGCGCCGTCACGGGCCAGCACATGGCTGATCGCTTCACCGATTCCTCGGGCGGCACCGGTTACTATAATGACTTTGTCAGCTAGCGGGGTGTCCCAATCGGCCGGAATAGAGCCGGCGTTGGAAGATACAGTTAGGAATTGTCCAGCGACATATGCCGAACGTCCAGACAGCAAAAAGCGCAAGGCCGCCTGCGCCGGAGCGGAATCCATATCAACGCCATCGGCTAATACAATGCCATTGGTCGTAGCTCCACGGCGCATCTCTTTGCCTAATGACCTTGTGAAGCCCTCTACGCTATGGCGGGTAGCTGTCGCTGATGCATCTGTAGCCACCGTAGATTCGTTTGGATCGCGGAGAATAGTGATCACGCGGCCATTTGCTTCCAATCCTCGTAAGGCCGAACCGGTCTCTAAGACCAGTTGGGATAAGTCAGACGGGCTTTGCACCTCATCAAGTGCCACGATAATGGCAGAGAATTTTTGTTTGAGGCCTGGGTCGCGCCGAACATCATATTCTTCTTCCCACAGCTGTTTTGCTATGGCGTCAGCTGCCTGTGATTTTCCGAGAATAAGAATCGTTCCGCTGACTAGCGGTGCGCCTTTTGTGTGACGACGCAGCGGAATAGGCTGCGGCAGTCCAACAGTTTTCGCGACTTTTTTACCTAAGGGCCGGTTGACGAACCGGGTGTAACCATCGGTGTGTGACATGTAATCTATTTGTCCTTTCAGTAGTCCCAATTCGTCGTTTAGCGGCCACGCATTAACGCGACTGCGCCTTGACCACCGGCTGCACACACTGAGATGAGACCCAGCGAGCCAGCGCCTTTATGGTTAAGCATCTTGGCAAGTGAGGCTACGATTCGTGGCCCGGTTGCAGCAAATGGGTGGCCTGCTGCCAGAGACGAACCATTAACATTGAGCTTCGTAGTATCGATTTCACCCAGTGCTTTGTCACGACCCAAAACGTTTTTGTTGTAGTCGTCATCTGCTAGGGCTTTTATCGTGGCAGCTACTGTGCCGGCGAATGCCTCGTGTATTTCAAAAAAGTCGATGTCATCCAGGCCTAAACCGTGACGATCGAGGAGACGAGGAATGGCAAAAGTAGGCGCCATCAGTAGCCCATCATTACCGTTAACGAAATCTACCGCAGCCACTTCGTAATCAAGGAACTCTGCCAAGATTGGGAGGTTACGTTGCTGTGCCCATTCCTCAGAGGAGAGTAATGCTGCTGCAGCCCCGTCCGTCATCGGTGTCGAGTTTCCTGCAGTCATGGTGGCTTCTTCGCCAAACCGCTTACCGAAAGCAATACGGAGTTTGCCCAGCGACTCCATATCGGAGCCCGGACGCATATTATTATCGCGGTCCAGACCACGGAATGGCGTCATCAGATCATCAAAGAAGCCGTTTTCATAGGCAGCTGCCATATTGTTATGCGAACGCATGGCAATCTCGTCTTGCGCCTCACGGCTGATACCCCAGGCATGGGTTGTCAGTGCTTGGTGCTCTCCCATGGATAGTCCAGTGCGAGACTCCCCAGACTGTGGTGCTAAGGGAGCGAAATGTTTCGGCCGCAGTTTCATCGCGACTTTGATCTTGTCCTGGGTGGTTCGAGCACGGCTGAGCTGCATAAATAGCTCGCGCGCCTCGCTATTGAACGACATTGGGGCATCAGAGATGGTATCGACTCCTCCGCCAATACCAGCATCAATTTGTCCCAACCGGATTTTATTGGCCACACCGCCGATGGTTTCGATACCTGTTGCACAGGCGGTTTGGACTTCGTGCGCTGGAGTGTGAGCATCTAGGGATGTGCCTAGCACCGATTCACGAGTCAGGTTGAAATCTGCCGAGTGCTTCATGACTGCACCTGCAACAACTTCACCGAGCCGTTCATTTTGTATGCCAAAGCGTGCTATTAATCCTTCAAGCGTGGAGGTCAGCATGTCCTGGTTTGAAGCGCCAGCATAAGCACCATGCGCACGAGCAAAAGGAATACGGTTACCACCCAGCACTACGGCTGTACGCAGGGAGCCTCCGGCAACGGCTGGTTTCGATGTAGAAGTCATTCAAATCTCTTTCTTCTTATTAGATTTCCAGTTTGTGTTTACGAACTGACACTTTACCTGATACTCTCGGTATCGTGAAGATGTCTGAAACACCTATTCCTGACGGGCGTAATACACGCTTTCCTGACGGGCGTAATACACGCTGGGATGCGCACCGCCGTAAACGTCGAAACGATCTTATTCGATCGGCGCGCGCTGCTGTCCACATTATTGGACCTACCGTTTCTATGGAAGAAATCGCTAATCACGCTGGGACCTCTAAATCGGTGTTCTATCGATACTTTGAGGATAAGCAGGGGCTGCAACAGGCTGTTGCGCAGGCTTCAATTGATTTCATGGAGAATGAGCTCAAAAAAGCCGGAAACGCTGCTGATAGTGCACAGGATGGCTTGTATACCATGGTGCTGTCTTATCTGCGGTTAGCGGACTCCTCCCCTAACGTTTACAACTTTTCCACAGCAATCCCTACAGGCATGGCAATTTTCACGATAAATATGGCTAGCTTTTTGCAGCGGACCGTCGAACGGGTCTTGCCGCAATATCAAAACGATCCCAATGGCACACACTTGGCGTATTACTGGTCGACTGCGGCTGTAGGCTTTGTGCGTGCTGCCGGTGAGGAATGGATCGCTGAACCAGCTGATCCACATAGACTTAGCGCAGAAATATTAGCCCGCAGCATTGCCGATTGGCTGCTGGTGGGTATCGACACATCTAGTAAAACCATTGAATCTCATTAGGAGCACTCATGTCGTCAACACATCAGGAACTTCGGCTCAAAAACGATGAAGTCCAAGAGCTACTACTTGGCCGGTGGGCTGAAGATCGTCGGCAACTTCGCAAGATGATGGAAGATCCCGTCTTTCATTATCAATTCAACCTCACCAAAGAAGAACAACGCGAACTGACCTTCCAACAGCTGCAAGAATTGGCTGATCGCGAACTTATCGGCAAGGCTTACCCCAAGGAATTTGGTGGACGAGATAACCCAGGAGCCAATGTTGCCGGGTTTGCTGAGATGTTTCATGCCAATCCATCTATGCAGATTAAAGGCGGAGTCCAGTGGGGCCTATTTGGTTCTGCTATTTTGACGTTGGGTAATGAAGAACAGCACCGCAAGTGGATACCCGGTGTGCTCAACCTTGAGCTGCCTGGCGCGTACGGCATGACGGAAATTGGCCACGGATCTGATGTTGGCAATATCGACACCACCGCAACATATATCCCGGCCGACGACGAATTTGAAATTCATACGCCTTTCAAAGCCGCGTGGAAAGAGTTTCTTGGCAATGCCGCCGTACATGCTAAAGCGGCCGTGGTGTTCGCCCAACTCATCACCCAAGGGGTCAACTACGGAGTTCATGCGTTTTTCGTTCCGATTCGTGACGAAGACGGAAATTTCTTGCCCGGTGTTGGCGGCGAAGATGATGGTTTTAAAGGCGGACTGAATGGCATTGATAATGGGCGCCTACATTTTACAAATGTTCGAATCCCGCGTACGAACCTGCTCAATAAACTTGGTGATGTTGACGAAAATGGTAACTATTCGTCTCCGATCGAATCGTCTGGGCGTCGATTCTTCACCATGCTGGGAACATTAGTTCAGGGACGTGTCTCATTAGCAACTACCGCAGCAAACGCATCAGCGTTGGCTCTCACTGGAGCTATTACCTATGGGAACCAACGTCGGCAGTTTAATGCTGAGTCAGATATCCAAGAACAAGTTCTGTTAGATTACGGACTGCACCAGCGCCGTCTTATCGACCGTTTGGCAAGGACTTATGCCGATATCTTTGCGACGAACGATCTACTGGAGAAGTTTCATGAGGTCTTTTCTGGTGAAGACGACAGTGATGAGAATCGCCAGGAACTAGAAACACTAGCCGCCGGCATAAAAGCAATTACAACTTGGAATGGCCTAGACACCTTCCAAGAAGCACGTGAAGCCACGGGTGGTGCGGGCTATATCGCGGGCAAAAACCGTTTCAATACATTGCGCGATGACCTCGATATCTATACAACCTTTGAGGGCGACAATAACGTGCTGCTGCAACTGGTTGGGCGCCGCCTGTTAGGTGATTACTCTAAAGAATTAGCTAATCCATCATTTAAAGTCCTCACTCGCTATGTTGCTGAAAGAGCAGAGGATACTCTATATCAGCGTTCTGGGTTACGCCGGGTTGTTCAACAAGTTACGGACATTGGTTCCGATCGCCGTTCCGCCACCTGGTTGAAGGATGCCGAGGTTCAGCACGGCCTCCTAGCAGATCGGGTACGTACTCAAATTGCTGAAGTCGCCGAAGCGCTACGCCCAGTGGCGAAAAAATCCCAGGCAGAGCAAGCAAGGGTTTTCAATGAAAACCAGTACGAACTGATCAAAGCTTCGAAGTCTCATGCACAATTACTGCAGTGGGAGTCATTCACCGAAGCACTCGAGACCATTAAAGACCCGGATAGTAAACAGATCATGACATGGATGCGTGACCTGTTCACACTATCTATGATTGAGGAAGATCTTGGATGGTTCATCGAATACGGCCGAATTTCTCAACAGCGTGCTCGTACATTGCGTCACTACACGAATAGGCTGGCTGCCCGGCTTCGGCCACACGCTCAGGATTTGGTAGACGCGTTTGGGTATACCCAAAAACACCTGCGGATGGATATCACTTCCGGCATAGAGCGTGAACGTCAAGACGAGGCACTCGAGTACTACCGTCGCGCACGGGCCGCCGGAGAGTCTCCGGTTCCAGAAAAGGTATACAAAAAACGTCAAAAGTAGACTAGATACACCAGATATCTCACCAACGTGTCGCCGGCAGCCTAAGGTCCGGCGACACGTTGTTTTTTAATCGGCTGTTGGGCCTACCGGTTGGCTGCGTTACATAATCTCTGCTCCGGCATAACAGTGATTAAATAAAGGCCATGTCGAATACCGCTGCGTTGGATAATGCCCTACTGACTCGAAATGAAGCTCAAGCCCGATCTGCTCTAGTGGAGGTTGCCAGTTACCATATCGAATTAGATCTACGCGACGCTATGGACTTGGAACGGTCCACCTATCCGGTAACCACCACGTTGCGTTTTTCCGCTTCAAGATTGGGCGGTGACACCTTTTTAGACTATTTGGGTGACTCCGTTACCTCTGTAACGCTCAATGGCAAAGCACTGGATATTGACCAAGTGGTTGGGGCAGCACGTATCTCACTTCCTGCTATAGGTGAAGATAACGAAGTCGTTATCCATTCCCACAGTGTTTTCTCACACTCTGGTGAAGGATTACATCGTTTTGTGGACCCGGTTGACGCACAAGTCTACTTATATTCTCAATTCGAGCCGGCAGACGCCCGCCGGGTATATCCGAATATGGAACAGCCGGACCTTAAGGCTAATTTCCATGTGACCATACTTGGCCCTGATACATGGACCATCGCTTCCAATGGAGTCGAAAGCCAACGTGAACAACTCGGAGCGGGGACAGCCAAAGTACAGTTTGCTCCAACAAAACCGATTTCCACATATCTCACCACGTTCCTAGCTGGTCCTTATGCACAGTTCAAAGATGTCTGGTCTGGTCATGAAGCCACCAATACCCCGCCAATTGAATTACGGATCTTTACCCGCCAATCGTTAGTCGACTACGTCGACGCCGATGTGTTATTTGACCAAACTAAACGCGGGCTAACGTGGTTTCACAAACAGTTCCAGGTGCCATATCCCTGGGGTAAATATGATCAGGCTTTCGTTCCAGAATATAATCTTGGTGCCATGGAGAATCCAGGACTTATAACGTTTAATGAGTCCTATATCTTTTCGTCTCGAGCAACTACATCTGAATATATGCATCGAGCCACGACCATTATGCACGAGATGAGCCACATGTGGTTCGGCAATTTAGTCACCATGCAGTGGTGGGACGATTTATGGTTGAAAGAGTCATTCGCTGATTTCTTTGGTACTAAAGCCGTGGCGGAAGCTACTGGATTGCCTGGAGCTTGGCAGTCTTTTGCCCACCAACGCAAAGCCTGGGCTTACGTGCAGGATTCGTATCCCACAACGCACCCAATTGTCGCCGATATTACCGATTTAGAAGCTGCACGACAGAACTTTGACGGTATTACTTATGCCAAGGGTGCGGCTGTCATTAAACAACTTTTCCATTACGTTGGGGATACGGCTTTCCTAGACGCCTGTCGTATTTATTTCCAAAGGTATTCCTTTGGTAGCGCCCAACTGGCAGATTTCCTCAAAATCCTAGAAGAAGCGTCGGGCCGCGATATGGCGACCTGGTCAGCCCAATGGCTCCAGACATCTGGACCATCTACGATATCCGCCAAAATTGACGACACTGGTAAAGTATCGCTTCACCAGGAAGCAACTGATCCTATTACCGGGCAAACGGTTTTGCGCCCGCATGACCTGTTCGTTTCTGTTTTTACCTGCAACGCCGACAAACAACTTATTGAGCACCAAGAACAACACGTGGTTATCGAATCAGGACAAGCGGTAACTCCGGTTGAAGGTATCCATGTTCCGAACGATCAGCCTCGTACCGTTGTCGTTAACCATCATGACCACACGTATGCTCAAGTCGCTCTTGACGATGCATCTCTTCAGGCAGCAACAAACTATCCAATTATCGACCCGGAATCGACAGCTTTGGCAACCATTTGGTCTACTCTTTGGACAATGGTGCGTGAGGCATCCCTACCCGCGACACAATTCGTTCGTGCGGTAGCTAAGCTAAGCAATGATGTCGAAGATGTTTCCATGCATGCTCGACTTCTAGAGCAAGCCGTCAGCGCTATAAAAGAATTTGCTCCGGTCTCTAAACGGAAGCGGCTGACCAAAGAGTTCGGGACCGCTTTAATGGACGCCTTGATAACTCTTGAGCCCGGCTCTGACCGACAGCGTTCCGTTGCCCGGGCATTAACACAGTTAGGACAAGGCACCGAGGCTCTTGCGGCGGAACTTACCTTTTTACTAGCAGGTGATGAAACATCTGAACTCTCCCCTGGCTTAGAGATTGACGATGAAATGAAATGGCTGCTGCTGATCAGCCTTGCTTCACTAGGACGAATAGATGATGCACGATTAGCTGACGAGCTTAGTGTTTCCCACACCGCAACTAATGAGCTGTATTACCGCACTGCCTTAGCTGCACTACCAGATCTACAGCGCCGTAGAGCTTTATGGACGCAAATCTATGACGGTATGGATGGCCAAGGTGCCGTGCTAACCAACGCCCAGGTTACGGCCTCGGCGCGTGGGCTAGCTGCTTCGCATCCTGAGTTCTTGACGGAGCTTTTTCCAAAACTCATGGAAGGGTTGCAAACTATTTGGACGTCACGTTCAAATAACTTGGCAACTCGAACTATTAACGGTTTATTTCCTATGAACCAAAAACCAATAACTGGCGGCCCAGATGCTCAAACAAAGCACCCTTCCCTAGTGCAGCTGGACGCCTGGTTAGCGCAGCATCCCGACGCTCCAGGAGCGTTACGTCGGATCCTGGTTGAACGCCGTGCAGATCTTGCACATCGGTTGATTGCACAAGCAACAACGAGAAGAAGGTAAAGCTTTTAGCCTAGGTTATGGTACCCGCCGTATCCACTCCGGTTTCATAAATTTTTCTTCCGCTAGCGCTTCGGCACGTCTCAGTTCATCTGTACTGACCTCACGTGTCGTTGCGTCATAGCGCTCTGCAAAGGTTTCGACCATGACGTCCCAAATATCAGCTCGGGTCATACCCGTCTGGCGGCGTAGCGGGTCAACGCGTGCTTGTGCTGACACAATGCCTTTATCGGAGATTTTTTCTCTACCGATCCGTAAAACTTCGGTCATTTTCTGGGCATCAATATCGTAGGACATAGTTACGTGATGCAACATGGAGCCCGCTGCTAAACGCTTCTGAGCCGCTCCCCCAATTTTACCGTCGGGTGTCGAAATATCGTTAAGCGGCTCATAAAAGGCTTTGACCTGCATCCGCGCTAGGGCGTCCATGACCCAAGCGTCCAAAAAAGGATACGAATCGGTAAAACTCATGCCATCAACAAGGGAGGTTGGTGTATAGAGTGAATAGGTGACGGTGTTATCGGCTTCCATAAACATCGCACCGCCACCGGAAATACGGCGTGCGACTTTGATCCCGTACTTGGCCACCGCATCAGGATCGACTTCATTGCTGTAGCTTTGAAAGGACCCAATAACTACGGCTGGATCTGACACCGGCCAGCGCCAGAGGCGCATGGCTGGTTTGGCACGACCCGCAGCGACATCTTCTGTAAGAATTTGGTCAAGCGCCACTTGCGTATGAATCGGAATCTCCGTCGGCAAAATAACTTGCCAGTCATGATCTTCCCAACGAGTGGCAAATCCGGTTGCACGACGGACTGATGTAGCTATCGCGTGAGCATCAAAACCAAACATAACTACAGATTCATCCAGTGCATTGTCGATGGCCTGCGTTATTACGTGATGAGCGGCATCGTATTTCAAGCCAGTTAGAGCATTATTGATATCCTCTAGGGCAGTGTCGGGCTCTAAAAAGAAATCGCCGTTGACATTGGCACGAGAAATTATTCCGTCTGTCACATCAAGATCAGCGATCACCAGTTTTCCGCCAGGCACTTTAAACTCGCCGTGTAATTGTTTGCCATCAAAAGCATTGGTAGAAGTCATGTATCCAGCCTACTTCGGCTAGGTGTTTGATATCGTTTTTGCTTCATTGAATTCACAGTGTGAATAACAATTGATAATACTGCTTGTATATTCGCCGATAGACAGCGTGTTTGGTATCAGCGAAAACGTTATGCCACCTGTAGTTGCGCTCACGTGTAGCACGCATGGATAACAGCTTCGCGCTACCCTAGGGGTTATGGGAGACACACAGCAGACTGTTCCGACTGGTTGGTATAAGTTCGCAATATACGGCGGTTGGGTTGGCACATTCGTTTTGGCCGCGTGGATCGTTTTACCAAGGCTAATAATTGGGACGACCGTTCCAATTACCTGGACAATTACAATACTTTTACCTGTGTTGCTTATCGCTATTGGAAGCGTCACGCTCGGGCTGCCAGCTTCACGCGGACTTATGCCTACCAAACGATCTGTTGGCTGGTTGTGGTTTGCATTTTTGAGTGCTTTTATTGTCGGTTTGTTTTTGCCCGATAGCACTATTTTTTCCGCCGGTTCGCATGACCAAACTACTGCTTTTATCGCAGTACTTCTGGGGCCTGGTTGGGAAGGTGCCGGATCTGCCATTGCTAATCCTGCAGCCATTCTTATGGTAATTTCTGGGATAATCGCAGCGGTCTTTTCGATCTTGGACTCACGTGAGGGTGGCCCCATTCGAACAGAGGATGAAGACCACCTGCAAGGTCAAGGGTATTTCACCATCCTTGGAGAGGACGAGCATTATCATCTCTAGCCGCAGCGGATCATGGCCTGAGACTAGCTCGTTACGAAAAATCCGGCAGGCTGCCCTATCTATGGGGCCACATGCTGGAGCTCATCGAGTAGCGTTTCGAGCCGCTGCCTCGATAGGAGTGCCACTGCTTGCTCTATACCTGTTAGGGCGCATGGATTTATCTATTTATGCCTCCTTTGGTGCGCTTACCTCTTTATATGGCCGTTTTCACTATTACGGTGATCGTGTCCGCATGCAATTGGGCGCCGGAGCGATATTTCTTGTGGCAATGACTGTTGGAACCTTATTGTCCGTGCTTCATGCAGATATCACGGTACGCATTATGACTGTAGCACTGATCGCAACTATCGTGACCGGCATTGTCAGCGGGTATAAGTGGCATCCAGGTGGGGCGACTTTTGCGGTTTTTTCCTCTGGAGCAGTTGCAACCATGCCGGCGGAATGGTTCAACCTGGTCCAAGTGCTGGTGGTTACTACGAGCAGTGTGCTCTTTAGCGTTTTGCTGACGGTTACTTTAGGTTTATTACAGACGCACAGCTGGACGAGGGTACTTCGTCCGATACAAGTTGAGGCATTTAATGCCGATTGGTCAGTTGCGGTGACGGTTGGTGTCGGGGCACTTTTAGCGGGATTGATTGGCCAAACGGTCGATGATGATCATTGGTACTGGGCGATGGTTGCCGCCAGTGTTATTCTCAGCGGCGCTGCAACGACGGCGCGTTTAACTCGTAGTGTACAACGGTTCATCGGTACGACCTTAGGGGTCTTTATAGCTGGAGCACTATTGTGGCTCCAGTTACCCGTCATCGGAATTATTGTCTCAGTAATTATTCTGCAAGGAACAGCTGAATTACTGATCGGGCGAAACTATGGCGTGGCCATGCTAGCGGTCACTCCCCTTGCCTTGTTGATGGTTAGTTTAGCTCATCCGATCGCACCGGAGACCCTCGTGGTCGACCGGATCTTTGAGACCTTTATAGGATCCTTAGTTGGGACGTTTGTGGCGCTGATTTCAGCGAAACTACGTTCTGAGCAGCAATCCAAGCTACGCGGTTAAACACTACGGCGTCACACAAAATAGTGTGACGCCGCTAAAGATCTGAGAAAAGTCTAGTTATTTATTTCTTCGCGCCGAAGCTCTTGAAACGAGCATTGAACCGCTCAACACGGCCGGCAGTGTCCAAAATACGCTGCTTACCGGTGTAGAAGGGATGGGAAGCCGCTGAAATTTCAACGTCAATTACCGGGTAGGTGTTACCATCGTCCCACTCAGCGGTACGTTCAGAAGTCGCTGTGGTGCGGGTTAGAACGCGTTCGCCTGATGCCAGGTCATTGAAGATTACGTAGTGGTAATCAGGGTGAATATCTTGTTGCATGCCTAGTTCCTTCGTTGGTGCCGCTGGATTTTGCCAGCCGCACGAAGACAGATGTTATATATTTGGTCATTAAACCAAGGATTCATCTTACACGCTTATAGCCTTACTAGCATCTTTTTAGCAGCATGCCCCAATGATTTTTTATCCATTGACGAGACGCCAGATCATATTGACCATACCTGCTAGTCCTACGATCACAATGACGGTACGAAGCACAGTTGGTTTGATGCGCCGTCCGATCTTTGCACCATATGATCCACCGATGAGCGATGAAACTGCGATGAGCAAAACCGCAGTCCAATCGATCCGGTCAAACGCAAATAATAAATAGCTAGCCGCTGCAATGAGATTAACAGCAAGTGACAACCAAGTTTTTATAGCGTTGGCATGTACCAATGTTCCGGAGGTGAGAAATACTCCGAGTAGGCCCAGTAATAAAACGCCTTGGGCCGCTACGAAATAACCACCATAAATGCCAGTGAGAAATATCAAAATAAACAGTACAGGCGTAACTGGTCCAGTTGGTCCCGAAGAGATATCCGTAGTCATGAGTTCATTCCCACCAGCTCCACGTTGTCGCCGCTTTCGCACCCAAGTATTTAGACGAGGCTGGAAGACTACAAATAGGATAGCAACGACAATGAGGATCGGCGCGGCATAGTCAAATACGGTGGGCGGCAGTGACATCAGCAAAGTGGCTCCGATAATTCCACCCATCAGAGATGCCCACGTAAGGGTTTTTATTATTGCAGCGGACTGACGTAACTCTCGGCGGTATCCCCATGTACCAGAAAAGCCAGCTGCTACCAGTCCCATAGCGTTTGACATTTGCGCTGTTACCGGTGGAAATCCGACGGACACTAGTACTGGGAATGTGACTAGGGTACCTGAACCTACAACTGAGTTAATTGTGCCGGCCCAAAAACCGGCCACGAGCACAAGGAGTACTTGCCACCACTCCATACCTAAAAATTCCACGAAGCTCCTAGGTGTGTTTAGGTACGGGCAAAAGCGGTGAAACGGCCTTGAGCGTTGCGGGACACGTTCAAGGGTAGCCTGAAAGCCTCTGACAGAGTTTCCTCGGTTAGTGCTGTTTCAATAGGTCCAGCTGAAATAACCTGGCCTTCACGTAATACAAGAGCGTGGGTAAAGTTGGGCGGTACTTCTTCAACATGATGTGTGACTAAAACCTGGGTGGGTGACATCGGGTCAGCAGCGAGTTGAGCCAATGAACGCACCAGTGTTTCGCGGCCGGCAAGGTCAAGTCCGGCGCCGGGTTCATCCAGAATGAGTAGTTCGGGATCTGTCATCATAGCTCGTGCAATAAGGGCTCGTTTCCGTTCACCTTCAGACAGTGTGCGGAAACGACGATCAGCGTACCCGGATATTCCCCAGCGAGCCAGTAGTCGCTCTGCCCTCTGCAGGTCTTGGGACTCGTATTGTTCACGCCATCTACCTGTGACCCCATACGCTGCGGTTACCACAAGATTGCGTACGGTCTCCCCGCCTGGGACTTGTTCTGCTAGCAACGTGGATGATAATCCGATCGCCGGGCGGAGATCGAATACATCGACTGCTCCAAGCACTTCGCCCAAAACACCAACGTTACCTGAGGTCGGGTGGGCACGTGCCGCAGCAATATTAATCAGGGTGGATTTTCCAGCACCATTGGGACCCATAACAATCCAGCGCTGGCCCTCTTCCACAAGCCAGGAAACGTCGTCTAATAATACGTTTGTGCCACGGCGAAAAGTCACGTGTGACATATGCACGACGGCGTCCTCGGCGGGTTCAAAATCGTGGGGCAGAACGATCGGGCGTTGCGCGATTGTTGCAGACTGGGTCAGTTCAGGTGAGGTCATACGATCCAGACTAGGCTAGATGCAGGAAAAAGTGGTGAAAGGAACCGGTATGCCGAAAAATACGGCCAAGATGAAAATTGGTGACCGGGTGGTCTTGTACAACAACGTGAGTCAGCCGCGTTTAGAAGGGGTGCCCACATATGCGGAAGATATTGAAGGCGTTGGTTTTACCGGTTACCGTTGGATTTCTGCAGCAGATCGTGTCAAAGACTTGCCTGACCAATGGTATCCAGTAACGATGAAGGCTAAGCAGGTTAGCGTCTTTAATCAGCAGCCTCCGCTTGTAGTCTTTGATGTGGACTCCACCCTGATCCACGAAGAAGTCATTGAGCTGTTAGCCGCGCACGCCGGTAAGGAAGCAGAGGTCGCAGAAGTTACCGAGCGGGCTATGCGCGGCGAAATTGAGTTTGCTGAGTCCCTACACTATCGAGTGGCTACCCTTGAGGGGCTGCCAGTTGAAGTCTTAGACGCTGTGGCTGCAGCAGCAACCATCCATGACGGCGCACAAGAGCTTGTGCAGGCAGTACATCAAGTTGGCGGCTACGTTTATGCTGTTTCAGGAGGATTTACTCACGCGCTCGAACCACTTGCTACCCAGCTTGGTCTGGATGGTTTTGCCGCCAATACCTTAGAAGTTAAAGCTGGTAAATTGACTGGAAAAGTTACCGGTCCAGTCATCGACCGATCAGCCAAGGCTACAATGCTACGACGATGGGCCGCTGACCACCATATTCCATTGGAAGCTACAGTAGCTGTTGGTGACGGGGCCAATGATTTAGACATGATGACACTTGCCGGGTATGGAGTGGGCTTTTGTCCAAAACCCATTGTGCGAGATTTAGCCGATGCCATCATTGAAATTCCTACCCACGATGTTTTGCGCGCAGTGCTGGGACTCTAACTTTTGCCGTCTCCATAGAGGTGTGTCTGGGCTAAGTAAGCCATGGCCGAGTCTGGCAAACCCCCTCGTGTAATCCCCTACGCAGTATTCTGTGAAAGAGTTCATGGCTTCCGCCACCGAAACCTTGGCGCATACAAAACCGTAGTTCATCAGTGCCCTGAGGCGTGGATCGAGCCTGTGTGGTGTGACCGATACCAACCCAGGAGTTTGTATAAAAAGGCCTACGTGCCGTATTTTTTATGGCCTCGATAAGCCAAGCGTATTTTTTGGCTTTACTTTGGGGCATTTGTTGTATCTCGGTTAGGCCAGGCCAGTGC
>DXHA01000008.1 GCA_019113675.1 Candidatus Yaniella excrementigallinarum | reverse complement strand
TTGACGTTCGCATTATGGGTGGCTCAAAGTCACCATTGCGGGTGTTGGGTACGAAAGAAGTTCCTACCGCCTGGATTGTTTACAAAAAAGACGAGCTACCTGTTCCGGACTTTTTATATTCGCTTGACTATTTCGTGTTTTATCAACATCCTCAAGCAATCGAAGCTTTCGGACGGGCGATCCTAGAGGCATTAGCATCTGGTACAGTCGTAATTTTGCCACCACATTTTAAAAGCGTCTTTGGAAAGGCCGCAGTTTATGCCGAACCTCAGGATGTTCCCGCGGTAATTAGATACCTACACTCCGACTTCGCTTTGTATAAGGAACAGATCACACAGGCTAAGCGCGTTTTGAAAGAACAATTCAGCTACGATTCTTACAGTAAGAATATTGAAAAGCTTTTAACGGCCTAGCTCTTAAAGGATTTATGAAAATGTTTTCACGCGACAAAGTTTATTTACTGATCGGTTTGTGCTTAGGGCTTTTAGGGATAGTCTCTACAATCGTTTGGACAATTAAAGTTGGGATGCTGCTGTTATTTCTTTTGGTTATGTTGCTCCTCATTCTGATAGTTCTTCAACGTCGGCAAATGGCTAAAGTCCAAGAACGCACATTGAAGCTATTGCAGTTTCAACAAAATGATAAAACAGATACTCATAGTAGTATAGCTGTAGATCTAGCAAGCAAGAAGATTATCGGCCTTCTGCAAGCACAACAGATGAGCATAGATCTCTTAAATGATCGTTTAGAATAGTATACAAACCAGTAAGACTGGTACTGGCGCTTGAATGATGTCGAAATAAGATAATTCAAGCTATTGCGGAGAATAAACTATGCTAATAGCTGTTTCGCTTTTGTCTGTCTCCTGAACCGGACAAGATGAATTACCAATGATATTGAGTTACCTCATTACGTCAATACTGTTTGCTTAGACAATCAAATGCTAACTTTGGTGGCAGACTGTATATTAATAACTAATGGTGGTGTACTTATAACAGGATAGGCTGGCTTTATGTCCCACCGTGAACCTCCACGCTTCCCGCGCGGTTTCCTACTTTCAGAGCGACCTACTAATCGGCCACCGACATTCATTGAGGGGCCAATCTTGCCTAATTTTTATATACATCCATGGAATAGGGTGGAGACATCAGGTGACTCGAGGCTTTTTGTTATCATAATTGGAAATTGTGTCCCAACGGAACCAATTCAGCTTGGGAGTGTTGCTGACTCTCTGTTAGCTCGGTTGCAAGATAGTGAGACTGAGTTCTTACGTGCGTTAGCTATTTATTCCGGTAGACATGTTATTATTTTTGGGAGCTACGGGGATATTCGTGTCGTTAACGATGCAACGTCAATGAGGTCAGTATTCTATGCAACTTCGGGTGGTGTCATTGCATCTCACGCCGTGCTAGTTGAGCGCGCATTGGGCGGCTGTATTAGTCAGTCGGAATTGCCATTTCGGTATGGTTATCCCGGGAATCGGACTCCATTTAGACGAACTAAGATATTGACACCAAACACATATTATTGGATGAGTGCCAATGTAGTACGAAGATTTTGGCCTGTGGTGCCTCTGAAGACGCAAACGACCGATTTTGCAGCTGCCAAGCTCTTAAAGTCGTCAGCTATTGCTATGCGATCTGTAGGGCAGGAACGAGCTATCGGAATTACCCTGACTGCAGGTCTGGACTCCCGTGCATTGTTAGCGATCGCTCTGAACGCCGGATTGCCATTTCATACGTACACTTATGGTGATGATAAAGGTACTGAAATCGATCGCGTGATAGCTAGCCGTCTGGCGAATCAATTTGGTATAGAACATGTCGTGGTGGATAAACGGGTACAAAATCCGGTCCTTGAAGAACGTATTAATGAGTCCCATTATGCTTTACATCATGCGGGCTGGATAGGCGCTCTCCGGTCTCATTTTTCAAGTGTTGATCACGTAGCTGTGATAGGGAACTTATTAGAAATAGGACGGAGTAATTATTCGCCTGCACGAAATAAAGGAGCCGCTGCTCCTGTCACAGCAAGAACGATGTCCGCTTTGCACCACCGTAAGCTCGGTGATGAGCTGAAGAGAAGGGTCAATCGCTATGGTCCCGATAATTACTATCGTGAATCAGCGGCGGCTTTTGAAGGATACATTAACGATACGGGTTTTGTACCAGGCATTTTAGATCCGTTTGATCAGTTCTATTGGGAACATCGGATGGCGACTTGGCAAGGTGTGGCCATGGGAGAACGAGATTTTTATGCTGATACCTTCGTGCCTTTTAACTCACGACATTTATTTGAAATCATGTTGGGGGTACCGAGTACATTTAGACACGCAGACGCAATCGTAAAACGTATGATAGAAATGGTTGATCCAGCACTATTCGACTTGCCAATAAACCCGAGAAACGTAGACTAGCAAAGTCCTTCTGCTCTGAAGTGTCTTATGTCAAGATGAGCCGGATGTGACTAGTACATCAATTACTTTGAACGAACTGAAGAGTTAGTTCTTCTTCGAACTATCCTGTTACTTTGACTCGTAGCCATTCTGGGTTATGTTTTCAGCTCTAACGGGACCAGCTGGACTCTTATACTGTACATCGTGCCGGAAAAAGCGAGACCAAAACGGGAACAGGGTTATCGTCAGAGTCTAGAAAGCGCGTTGACTGTTGATTGCTGATGCAGCCTAAGTACTTTTGAGGTCTCTTTGCTCGTCTATATCTATAGGCGTTTGACATCGCATGTGTTTGTGCAGTGAGGGACCTAAAGACGCAGCGTGGCGGTATAGCTTTTTAAACATTGTTTGGTTCACGACCTGTTTGCTCTTCGTTTCGTCACTTTTGTACGTAGGGCTGAGTTTCTGGATCGTAGGTTGCTTTGACTATTGCCACCAATGCACTATTGAACCTCTGATTTCCACCACGATTGAGCTGGTATCTGAACGTATTACGGGGCGAACCTCCGCGACTAGTAGGGCCACAGCTGGCCATAGTGTGGATTTCGGAAATTGCGGGGCGGCTTCGATCGTTTTCCAGCTTTGTGAATACTGATTGAGCTGTATAACAATGCCCATCATGACAGCTACAAAGAATAATGGTCCACGACACGTTCTACAGGTAGAAGGCCTTGGCAGAATTCGCGGAGGCTTTGATCTTCGGAAAACACCACGGTTTTATGTTCCGATATACGATCTATATTTCGGAGAGACAAGTTTAAATCAAAGATCATGTGGTTAGACGAGTTTATTGGCGGTTCCGTTACGAATAATACTGAGTTCTTAATGAGAAGATTCGTTTCGCAAGAATCCATAAACGTTGTCACGCTCGGATCCATAGAAATTAGGCTCTCAACCGAGGCTTTATCCTTGAGACTGACTTGGATCACATCTCCCTCAAGCTGCATCTCAAATAAACGTTGAAGAGTGCTCCAGTTGATTTCATTGTTGGGAGCCTCTGCATGAATGTAACCGACCCGGAGCCCAGCTTCCGCGCATTTCTCCATTCGGTCCAACGCAGTTAAAACCGGTGAGCTATCAGCTCGAAAATCAGCGAGGAATACTACGTCGAGGTCACCGTGGTCACAATGCCGTTGCCCGGGGTTCATGTTTGTCGGAACTGGAAAGTATCTATTTGTTAAGGCTTCACACTGTAGTGGACTTTCTAGTGTTGCTATTTTTTGATGCCAAAGCTTATAAGAATATGCATAAAGTCGACGGGAAGGATCGACATAACCCCGTTGTAGTTCGCCTGATGTCAAGGAGCCTTCCCAGGTGCGTGTAAAGGATAGTGGAACGTCATTAAGTAGTTCTATTTTTGCATCGTAAAACATGGTCAAACGATCCCGAAATTCTGAGTCCGCCCCGCGATTGACTGGATCCCATAAGCCAATGTCGTCTAGTGTTTTTCGACGGAACATCAGGGAAGAGAAGTTTGTTTGAAGTAGGGTAGGGTTTGAGTTTATACGTATAAACTTTAGATCTTCCGTTGCACGAACCAGAGAAGTCATGTTGCCGGGAACAGATGGGTTTTCCATTAGGTGTTGCGCTTGAGCTGCAATTTTGTCTCCGTGAGACCAGTCATCATCGTCATGCACGGTTATATACTCGCCGTTAGCTTCTTTGACTCCTACATTTCTAGCATTGTAAGCACCAAGATTACGACTTTGTCTTATTACCTTAACTTTTTCACTAAGCTCTGAGGTTTGTTGAAGATATGTTTCGTAGTTCGCGGGAGAACCATCATCAACAACAATGACCTCAATATTTTTCCAACTTTGGTTCAGAAGTGACGAGACTGCAGAAAGTAACTTGTAGCCCCCCTGAAAGGTAGGAACCACTACAGAAACGAGAGGACCGTCATAGACCGATGAGACGCTGGTGCTCAATCTGTCAAGGAGCCCGCCCTCCGGTTTATTGCTCATCAGTACTGGTGAGTATGCATGCCTAATATATAATCCGTTGAGCTCATCTAGCCACTCTTTAGAACCAGCACTTTTGTACGCTTGAATTTCGTTGAGTTTTATCAGATGTCGATGCACTGGCAGACGTTTATCGACGCTGAAATGCGTTGCGAGTTTAGATTGTTGTTTAAAGTCTCCAAGCTCTCCTAGCGCTTCAAGATATATAAGGCGATCTTTTTTGGTCAGTGCTTTAGACCCGAAAAACTCTTGTGCAAATGCAAACATCTTAACTGCATTTTGTAAGTCTGTTTCTGTTGCTCGTTGATTTGCTTGGATCCGCGCAATGGCTAGAAATGCTTCAGGGTCCCAATACCTCAGTGCAGAGCTCTTCATGCCCGGAAGAAACCCCATTTGTTGTATAGCTATGAAACGGCTTAGGTCATGGTATTTTTGTTCATTATCCGTAGCCGCAAGTGAAAATGCATCTCTGATCTCTAAACTGCGGCTTCGGAGCGCGAACGACTCATATTTTGAAACATTATTGCGTATTCGATCGGCATATTCATACGAAACATCTACTTTTGGGGTGGAAGTTCGAGCAATACTTTCAGTAATGGAACTAGATCGGTCAATGAGCTTATGAATATTTGCTAATTCGGTTTTGGTCTGATTGCGCTGGCGCAAATTCTTTCGGTTACCGATGAATACAAGAAGCAGGACGCTTACCAGACAAAGCAATATACCCAAGAGTGTCAGTCGCGGCGCATATATTAGCCCCAATATAGCAAGTGCTATCCCTACGCAACCTAGAGTAAAAATTCTTACTTGCCAAGATCGGAACGCCGTTAACAACTTGTTGCCTCGCTAATTTTGATCGATAGAAAGTGGTTGGCCGACAATATTTTTGAGGGTCGTTATTCCTTAGACTTATTATTAATCGATGTCGGTGCTTGGTCTAGTCTACTTCTTGATGCCGGCGGCAATATGATACCAGGTTGGGCTTTTTGCTCGTGACAAGCTGTACTAGGAGCGAGCATTGAACGCTGGAGTGCAGCTGGAGGCGGGTGGGCGGATTGGCGGGAGTTCTAGTAGTAAATAACAGTGCGTTTGGGCGAGGTGTTCCTAAGGGCGTTATTGTTTTAATGACACATAGAATATTGCGTGTTGGATATGGAGGAGCACCTGTGACTGGACCTAATCACCGTGACGTAAGGGTTGCACGCATTGGAAAACCCCACGGAATTCGCGGTGAGGTCACTGTAGAAGTTTTCACTGATTCACCGAAAACTCGTTTTGTTAAAGACGCTGTTTTTACTGTGCAGCCGGCGCATAATGATGAAGTAGCGTTCCGACAACTCACACTAGAGCAAGCTCGTCGCAAAAAATCCATTCTGCTATTAAAGTTTGTTGAGTTTTCAGATAGGAACACAGCAGAATCATTGCGAAACTGTGAACTTTACGCCGAGCCTGAAGGCTCAGCCAGTGATGAAGATAGCTGGTACGCCGACGAACTCATAGGCTTATCGGTTTTTCAAGACCACGCAGAAGGTCAGATACTTGGTCAAGTCTCGAATTTAATTACTGGCGAAGCTCAGGATCTCCTTGAAGTTCGGCTCGCAGACGGGGGCGAGGTGCTCATCCCGCTTGTCGAAGAAATTGTTCCAAAAATTGATGAGGAAAATGGCATCGTTGTTATTACACCTCCACCAGGCCTATTGGAGCTGAACCAAGAATAATGCGCATCGATGTTATAAGTATTTTTCCTGAGTACCTCAACGCGCTGAACCTTTCCTTGCTAGGAAAGGCGCAAGATGCTGGGCTGCTTGAGGTTAACGTGCACGACCTGAGGAATCACACCTTTGACCGCCATAAAACGGTTGATGATACGCCCTACGGTGGTGGCGCAGGCATGGTAATGAAGCCAGAACCCTGGGCTTTAGCGCTCGAGAGCGTTTTGGAGACATCCCCGGCAGCGCAAAAGCCTGTACTCATAGTGCCTACTCCTTCTGGAGAGGGCTTTAACCAGTCTGCCGCTTATGAGCTGGCTGAAGCAGAACATCTGGTTTTTGCTTGTGGTCGTTATGAAGGTATTGACGAGCGCATGTTTCATTGGGCTCGAGAGCACTTCTGGGTGCGGTTGATGTCCGTTGGAGATTATGTTCTCAACGGGGGAGAAGTCGCAGCGCTTGCCATGGTAGAGGCGATTGGCCGTCTGGTTCCGGGTGTGGTGGGAAATCCTGAGTCTTTAGTGGAAGAGTCCCACGGCGATGAGGGCTTGCTGGAGTATCCGGTGTACACCAAGCCGTCATCATGGCGTGGCTATGAAGTGCCAGAGATTCTACTGTCAGGTGATCACGGCAAGATTGCTGAGTGGCGTAAAGAACAGCAAGCTGAGCGTACGCGTACACGGCGGCCAGATTTATGGTTTAAGCATCAAAATATGGCATAATATCTAGTTGTGTCTATCGGGTGTTGGATCTGCCGTGGGGGATCGTTTCACCAACGTTAGGCACCGGGGAAGTAACTTCATGTTGCGCCTCGAAATTTTCCATCGCAAGACAGTGAGCTTGCTGAGGCATGTGGGCGACCTGCGGCGATCCACTAGGAGTTGACTCCATGAATCTTATTGAACAGCTGAATCAAAAAACTGTTCGCGACGATGTGCCGGAATTTCGTCCAGGCGACACCGTTGCAGTTCACGTGAATATTGTTGAAGGTAAAACTCAGCGTATTCAGGTTTTCGAAGGCTACGTACTGGCTCGTCAGGGCACAGGTATTTCTGAAACCTTCACCGTCCGTAAGACTTCATTTGGTGTAGGCATTGAACGTCAGTTCCCGGTGCACTCACCAATCATTGACAAAATTGAGGTCAAGAAACGCGGTCAGGTGCGTCGTGCCAAGCTGTACTACATGCGTGACCGTCACGGTAAGGCTGCACGTATCCCTGAAAAGCGCAACTAGCTGCTAGCCGTTTATGACGGGATCGTCATCACAACAGCGGGCTGGGCACTCTACAAAGAGTAGCAGGCCCGCTGTTGGCGTTAACCGGTGGGTGTGGGTCACCCTGGTAGTGCTGATACTTGCGGTAGCCATAGTGTTTGGGTTGCGTGTGTATAACCTGAATAGCTATACGATCCCGTCAGTCTCCATGCAGCCTGGCTTGCAAGTTGGAGATCGCATAGAAATTGACCCGCAGGCCTATGACACTGCTGCTCCACAGCGTGGTGATGTTGTGGTCTTTGATGGTGCTGGTAGTTTCTCTCCCTATGAATCAGAGACCTCATTCAAACGCATACGAGATAGTGCCCTAAGCGTGCTAGGAATTACGCCAGAACAGCATGCAGTAGTAAAGCGAGTCATTGGAGTGGCGGGCGATACCGTGGAATGTTGTGATGATTCAGGACGGCTCGTTATCAACGACGAGCCCCTTGAGGAGCCGTATGTGGCTGAACCAGAACGGCCAGCGTCTTCTAGTCCGTTTAAAGTAGAAGTGCCAGATAACAGAGTGTTTTTGTTAGGCGATAACCGGTATGATTCGATAGATTCTCGATCGCTGTTAGGTGCTCCTGGCGGGGGTATGATTCAGATAAGCAAGATATATGGACCGGTGAAGACAATTCGATGACAGCATCACGTAGGGGCCGCAGGCCAGCCAGACGTTCCGGAGGGTTCTGGGGCGGTCTAAAAGATATTCTGATCATTATAGTGGTCGCCGTTGTGGTCTCGTTTGTGATCCGCACATTCTTCTTTCGTGCTTTTCTGATTCCATCGGGTTCCATGGAAAACACTCTGCAGATCAATGATCGAATCTTTGTGAATCTTATTGTTGATTCCCAGGATCAATTGAATCGGGGAGATGTTGTGGTCTTTGAAGACCATGAGGGGTGGCTGCCACCGTCGGATTCTAAACCGAACCCTGTATTCCAGGCGCTGGAATTTGTTGGCTTATATCCTTCCAATGCCGAACAACATTTGGTAAAACGCATCATTGGGATGCCAGGAGATCATGTGACCGTGGACCCAGAAACTCACCAGCTGGTTATCAATGACACTGCGATCGATGAACCCTATTTGGCCGACGATATTGTCGGTTCGGATATTGAATTCGACGTGACTGTGCCCGATGGAAAGTTATGGGTAATGGGGGATCACCGGAATGAATCGGGCGACTCCCGTGCTCACATGGATGGTCCCAATGACGGATTTGTCGATATCGACACTGTCGTGGGCCGGGCAGAGATTGTTGCCTGGCCGTTGGATCGCTGGGGTTCGGCAGGTTCTGATGATCAACCATTTGAGCAGGTGCCTGCACCCTAATGGTACAAGTCCCCGATTTTTCAGTTGAAACCGTTCTTGCAGACTCCTGTGGCGGCACTGTTATCGCCGGCATGGATGAAGTTGGCCGAGGAGCCCTTGCTGGGCCGGTCGCCGTTGGTGTAGCCGCGGTAGACATTGTTCTTGTGGAGCCCTTAGAGGGGCTTCGAGATTCTAAACAATTGACTGCATTGCAACGCGAACGCATGGCATTAGCCATACCAGCATGGGCGGCTACCGCCGTGGGGTGGTCCAGCCCTGAAGAAATTGACGCTTATGGTCTTTCAGCGGCATTAGGACTAGCTGGTAGAAGGGCATGGCATGAGCTGGTTACCACGGCTAACAGTATTCCCAATGGTTTAGTGCTTGATGGTAATGCTATGTGGCTCCACAATGCGCCTGAAGCTCTGACCGAGCTGTTATCCCCCGTAGAGTCTGAGGTCATGTTACAAACCAAAGCCGATGCCAAATGCGCCACCGTCTCGGCTGCTGCGATTACCGCCAAAGTGGCGCGCGATGCGCTAATGGTCCAGCTAGCGGAACAACACCCAGCCTATGGTTGGGAAAGCAACAAGGGCTACGCTTCTGCTGTCCATCGGGCCGCTCTGACAAGTCATGGAGTCACACCGTATCACCGCAGGTCTTGGAATTTGGCGCCTGATGCTCTTCAACTGCCGCTATTGTAATCGGCAATTCACAGACAATGAGAAACAACTACGATGTGAGGCATGACTGATCCCGATGATGAATTGGCCCAATATGCTGCCGATCAAGAACTGAACCTCTACAAAGAGTATCGGGATGTGATTGGTCTGTTTCGATACCTTGTCGAAACAGACCGCAGAATATATCTAGCCAATTCAGTAGATCTTATAACCCACCAAGAAGACGGTGCTCCATACTTTGAGCTGTATCTTGATGATGCGTGGGTCTGGGATGTGTTCAGGACGTCCCGTTTTATTCAACGGGCCAGGGTGCTGACCTTTCGAGATGTCAACATCGAAGAGCTCCCAAACTGGGAAGATCCCGATATGCCGGTCGATGGGCCACACGTACCACCATTGACTGAATAATATTGATATTCACCCCCTCAACCACTCGCGGGTTATCCACAATTTGTGCTGGCAACACCATAGCGGTGTCCTGAACCTGTCAGGATAACAGCGGAGGTGAGGCCCAATGATTACCAGCCCCTCACATACAAATGCACACGAATTGGGCAATCTTGGTGAAGAATACGCTGCTGAAGCTCTGGCTAATGCCGGCTACCGCATCCTACAACGCAATTGGCAGGCCGATAGTGGTGAGGTCGACATTATCGCTTACCATCGGCACACCTTGGTCGCTATCGAAGTCAAGACTCGCAGAGGTTCCGGGTATGGGGGCCCATTGGAATCGATTACTGCTTATCAGCTGAGGCGTATCCAACGAGGCCTACTGGACTATAAACAAACGGTTTATCCTCAATACGCGCATACACCTATACGAACAGACATTGTGGGCGTAGCAGTAGATCAGCATGGGGACTTTGCCGCAGAGCTACTGCAGGATGTGATCTGATGGTATCGTCACAACATTCTCCCAAGGTACTGAGTATCGTCTCAGCAACTAGAATCGGCAGAACGTTTAGCGTGGCACTCAACGGTATACAGGGACAACTAGTTACTGTTGAAGCAGATATCGGAAACGCATTACCGGGTTTCACCTTACTTGGGTTACCAGACCAGGCCTTGCACGAAGCAAAAGATCGTATCCGTGCAGCAGCCCGAAACTCCGGATTGGAGCTTACACGTCGACACCTGACAGTAAATCTCACCCCAGCATCACTGCATAAACGCGGTTCGGTCTTTGACTTAGCGATCCTGATGGCAGCCTGGGGTGCCGACTATGCGGTCAACAATGAAACCGGACCGGTATTTCTAGCGGCACTTGGCCTTGATGGCACACTACAAGCCGCACCCGGTATTCTACCGGCAGTTATGGCAGCGGTAGAAGCCGGTTACCGCGATATTGTGGTCGCCAAAGCATCAGAAAGCGAAGCCAAAATGGTACCTGGTGCTAAGGTTCGACCCTATGAGCACCTATCTCAAGTAGCATACGATTTCGGAGCTCCAGTTGAACCTTTACCAGCTGCCAGAATTCAGCAGCCAGTATATCCAACCAGTACAGCACCGACCCCTACTAATGTTGACTTATCCGAGATACAAGGACAGCACGAAGCACGGTGGGCCTTAGAAATCGCAGCAGCCGGTGGACATCACTTATTGCTAAAGGGCCCACCGGGTGCTGGCAAAACCATGCTCGCACAACGGCTGCCGACCATTATGGGCCAGATGGATCCCACTACCGCTTTAGAATCTGCGGCCGTTCAATCCTTAGTGGATGGGGCTACCGCGATCCACTCGCCGCGGCACCAGCCGCCATTTCAAGCCCCACATCACTCGACCACGGTTACGGCATTGATCGGTGGTGGTTCCGGCACCATCCGTCCCGGGGCAGTATCTCAAGCCCATGGGGGAGTACTCTTTCTAGATGAAGCGGCCGAATTCAAACGTCCTGTTTTGGATACACTGCGGCAACCGCTGGAAACCGGCAAGGTCGTATTACACCGGGCAAAGCAAACCGTGGAATTTCCTGCCCGTTTTCAGCTAGTGATGGCAACTAATCCTTGTCCATGCGGTTACGGCTCTGGCACCGGTAAACAATGCCGGTGTAGTTCATTGCAGCGAAGACGATACGCTGCAAAACTCTCCGGTCCGCTATTAGATCGAATAGACCTACAAGTCACTGTGGCCCCTCTGACGGCACAACACCTGACATCTACAACGCCAGCCGAATCATCAACAACGGTAGCCAACCGTGTAGGCAGCGCCCTACGGCGGGCCAAGCAGCGACTTCGATCATATGGTCTGGATCGTAACCATGAAGTTCCGCTAAAACTATTCCGCACACCGCCACTACGCATCACCCAAGAAGGCCAACGCATCCTTGAACACGCCGTCGATACCAAACAGATTTCTGCCAGAGGCTATGGACGCATCATCCGAGTGGCCTGGACAATTGCAGACCTACTTGCAGCAGAACGCCCTACAGCCGAACACATTGATATGGCCCTCTACCTTCGCCTAAACGCCGCAGGAGACTCCCATGAAACAACATGACCTTCGTTGTGCCAGGGCTGGCCTGACTCAAGTCATTGAGCCAGCAGATGCCATAGGCAATGTGGCGACAAAAACCTGGGGCCCCATACGAATGATCGAAATCATCCAAGGCAGTACGCCTACACACCAAGAATGGGCCCAACTGACCGGACACTCCAACGACGATGCAGCGTTCACCAGTACCCTCCGGAAAAACCTTGGCGATGCACTATCTCGGTGGCGCCGACGTAGAGACTATCTAAAACCGCACAAGGCGCTGGACTACATCACCAAGCTCGGTGGCCGCTTCCTCATCCCGGAAGATCACCAATGGCCAGCCGCGCTCGCAGACCTATCTATGACCGAACCACTCGGCCTATGGAGCATAGGCGATAGTGGCATACCGCCACTGGACCACATGATTAGTCTGGTCGGTTCTCGTGAGTCAACCAGCTATGGTCTTGCTGCTACTGAAATGCTGGCAACAGCAGCGCGTAGCCTGGGCCTTACTGTAGTGTCTGGTGGAGCCTATGGCATAGACGCTCATGCACATCGTATAGCTTTGGATGCAGCCGGTAGTGGTCTCCCCACGATAGCTGTTCTGGCGGGTGGGCTAGATCGCTTCTACCCGTCCGGCAATGTGGAACTATTACGTGAGATCGCCGCGTCATGTGTGCTTATTTCTGAGCTGCCACCCGGTATGCGACCGAACCGTTATCGTTTTCTTAACCGCAATCGCGTAATCGCAGCACTATCAGCAGCCACCATCGTCGTTGAAGCACGGTATCGTTCAGGCGCACTAAGTACTGCTAACCATGCCCATGACATTGGGCGTATCGTCGGGGCCGTTCCTGGGCAAATTAATGTGCCAAGTTCAACCGGCTGCCACCGTCTTCTCAAGGAAACGCCTGCGTTGTTGATCGACGACCCGGTAGATCTCCAAGCAATTTTTAAGCCGCTTGAAACTGTCACCAGCCCATCTTCCGATCGGACTGAGTGTCAGCCATATGACTTCTTGGACGTTGAAGAAATGTTGGTTTTCGAAGCTCTCCCGGTTAAGGCACGCACTAATATCGAACGCCTGTGTAGCATTACAGGTTTAGCTGTTCCCCGCATAACCGGCATTTTGACTAAATTGGCGCGACATAATTTGGCAAACCACAGTGACACCGGTTGGCGAAAAAACACTAATACCGGAGGGTAATACTTTGTCATTGGCCTGATTCATGCCACAGTGAAAGCATGAGCGATAATATCTCATCTCAGGACGCAGAACTTATTGCAGAATACTGCCATCACTTGGAACATGAGATGAACAGGAGTACGCACACTATCCGGTCGTATCGTTCAGATTTGCTTGGTCTTGCTTCTGATTTGCAGACCTCGACAGCGGACCATGAGGTATCATCACCGGTATTTTATGCTGTTACCTTAGAACAGCTTCGGAATTGGTTGGCGCAACTCACTCGGCACGGTATGAGTCGAGTGACCTTGGCACGTAAAATTACCTCGGTACGACAGTTTATGTCTTGGCTCGTACGACAAGATATTCGGGAAGATAATCCGGCCGCACGCCTATTAGCATCGAAGACAGCTTCGCATCTGCCCGATACACTTTCGCAGGCCCAAATTCAGGAAGTTCTTGATCGTCTGAAATCTCGTTGCGAAGAAACAGAAGGTACGAAGGCTAGCCCCTTGGCGCTACGTGATTTAGCCATGGTAGAAGTATTGTATTCGACCGGCATTCGAGTCGCCGAGCTCGAGGGGCTCGATATCGATGACATTAATCTTCCCCGGTCTCTTATCAAAGTAACTGGCAAAGGAAATAAACAACGCATGGTGCCACTTACCGTGCCTGCGGTAAAGGCCTTAGACGCTTGGCTGACACGTGGTCGGAAACGGTTACTGGCTGAAAAGCACCATACACCGGCAGTCTTCCTCGGAGCGCGCGGGAAACGAATCGGGGCACGCCAGATCCGAGACGTAGTTAATCGTCTATTTAGCGAGTTGGGCAGTACTTCGGCATC
This sequence comes from Candidatus Yaniella excrementigallinarum, assembly GCA_019113675.1. Classification (GTDB taxonomy): domain Bacteria; phylum Actinomycetota; class Actinomycetes; order Actinomycetales; family Micrococcaceae; genus Yaniella; species Yaniella excrementigallinarum. The sequence continues at coordinate 20,550 of DXHA01000008.1, read as the reverse complement.
CGGTGTCCACGTCTTGCGTCACACTGCCGCAACCCATCTTCTTGATGGAGGAGCTGATCTGCGCTCGGTTCAAGAACTACTTGGCCATGAGTCTTTGCAAACTACTCAGCTATACACACACGTCTCGATTGATCGTTTACGGCAAGGGTATAACCAGGCACACCCACGTGCATAAAAGTCGATTGAAATGCTTCAGGCATAATGACCAAAAATTCGGACTAGTTTAGTGGTTTTGAGTAACGTTATGTTATTTATCGTGGCGCTGTTGGCTATAACGTATTCGATCAGGCATAATGGTTCCTGTCAGAATATTCAAGATCCAAATTGAGTGGTCGTAGGGGAAGACGTACCGCTAACAATGGAGGATCGGAATGTCTGGCATTGACGCACAAGGTGTGCTTTACGTGCACTCTGCCCCTGCAGCCCTCTGCCCACATATTGAATGGGCAGTCGGGGCTGCTTTGGGTGCCCAAGAAAAACTAGAGTGGGAACCGCAACCAGCAGCTCCTGGAACCTATCGGGCTGAGATTAACTGGGTCGCCCAGCAGGGAAGCGGCGCAAAACTTGCTTCGTCACTACGAGGCTGGGCGCACTTGCGCTATGAAATTACCGAAGAAGCCTCTGAAGGCTCCGACGGTTCACGCTGGTCTCACACCCCAGAATTGGGCATCTTTCATGCGACCACGGACGTTACCGGCAATATTATGGTCTCCGAGGACCGTATCCGCTATGCATACGAACAAGCCAAAGGTGAGCCTTCAGCGGTGTTTCACGAGCTATCACTTGCCTTAGGCGAGGCATGGGACGAAGAACTTGAACCGTTCCGTCAGGCGGCAGATGGTGCCAATATCCGCTGGCTACACCGTGTAGGTTAACGCCGCAACGATCCTTCATAACACCAACGGAGGGTTATTCCTAACTAGGAATGACCCTCCGTTGAGTCGGTTAATTCAGCTTAGGAGCTTTGGAATGCCACTACTGCGTTGTGGCCACCAAAGCCGAAGGAATTACTCAATGCCGCGATATCGCCGGCTGGGAGTTCTCCTGGCGCACCATGTACAACATTCATTGGAATATCAGGATCTTGATTATCCAAGTTGATCGTCACCGGAGTTTTGCGGTGGTGTAGTGCCAGTACGGTAAAGATGGCTTCAAGCGCACCGGATGCGCCTAATAAGTGGCCAGTCTGAGACTTTGTGGCAGAGACCTGGACGTTGTCCAAGTGCTCAGCAAAGACCGATTTCATGGCAACGTATTCGGGGCGGTCTCCAACAGGGGTGGAAGTTGCGTGTGCGTTGACATGCGAGATATCAGAGTATTCAAGTCCCGCGTTTTCTAGAGCAGCACGGAGTGCACGGGCAGCACCATAACCTTCCGGTTCGGGTGCGGTGATGTGGTATGCATCCGAGGTAATCCCGGAACCGGCAAGAACGGCATAGATTTCGGCGCCGCGGGTCCGCGCATGTTCTTCAGATTCAATCACAAGAGCGCCAGCGCCTTCACCAAGGACAAATCCGTCACGATCAGTGTCATAGGGCCGGGACGCGGCTTGTGGATCATCATTGCGCTTGGACAATGCCTGCATGGCAGCAAAGCCAGCAATAGGCAGTGGGTGAATCGCAGCTTCTGCGCCGCCGGTTACGACAACATCTGCCTGACCAGATTCGATAAGTTGACGTGCGTTATGTACGGCTTCAGTTCCAGATGCACAAGCAGACACGGTCGTCATAGCCCCACCGCGGGCGCTGAGGTCCATTGAGATGGCTGCCCCTGCGCCATTTGGCATCAGCATAGGAACGGTCATTGGCAATACGCGGCGTGGACCGCGTTCCCGAAGGTTATCCCAGGAGTCAAGCAGTGTCCATACACCGCCGATACCGGTTCCGAAAGCTACGGCAAGCCGTTCTGGTTCGATGTTGTCACTGGACAAGCCGGCGTCTGTCCAGGCTTCTCGCGCGGCAACCAATCCCATTTGTGTGGTGGGGTCCATGCGTCGAGCTTCGACACGCGATAAGACCTCGGATGGATCGTTGCTTAGCTGTGCTGCAAACGTTACTGGCAGGTTGTATTTTTCTACCCAGTCTTTTTCAATTGGCCGCGCACCAGAGGTACCAGCCAAGGCGTTAGCCCACATGGTCTCTACGTCGCCACCGATTGGGGATGTAGCTCCAAGACCGGTAATTACGGCTTTACGGGTCATATCCAATGCCTCTATTTGTTGATGGCCTTGTTTGGCCGAATGGTTCATGAATTGTGGAGGAGGCGGCCTGCGGGGCCGGGAAGGGTCCCGGCCCACCGCTCATGGCGGACTCTTTGGTCCGACCGGATCCGTTAGGCGTTGGCGATAAAGTCGACAGCATCCTGAACGGTTTTAAGGTTTTTGACTTCTTCGTCTGGAATTTTCACATCGAATTTTTCTTCGGCGTTGACCACAATGGTCATCATCGAAATGGAGTCGATGTCGAGGTCTTCGGTGAAGTTCTTTTCTAGCTGGACTTCTTCAGTTTCCAGACCGGTTTCTTCGTTGACAATTTCGGCTAGGCCGGAGAGAATTTCATCTTTGTTAGCCATGAGCAGCTCCTTGTAAATCGGCGTGCAAGCGTTCAGCTGCACGTGTGTGTACTATTTTTCTGGTCAGTGCAGATCGGTGACTTATGGCAGTCGAATGACCTGGGCGCCGTAGACCAGCCCGGCACCAAAACCAATTTGTAAGGCCAAACCACCAGACAGTTCGGGATGTTCTTCTAAAAGTCGGTGCATGGCCAGTGGAATGGATGCGGCAGAAGTATTTCCCGCATCAGCGATGTCGCGTCCAATAGCGACGTGGTCAGGTAGTCGCAGTTGTTTGGCGAATTCGTCAATGATGCGCATATTGGCTTGATGTGGCAGAAACGCTACGAGATCTTCCGGCCCGACGCCTGCATCTGCCAGGGTTTGTTTGGCAACCTTCGCCATCTCCCAGACTGCCCAACGGAATACTGATGGACCTTCTTGACGCAGAGTGGGCCAAATGCTGCCTTGGCTACCAGGTTCTGTGATAGCCGTGGGATCGCCGGTTTTTTCGACTTCTTGAATAATGTCGCGCATTTCCAGGCTAGACCGGGTAAGGCGGATCATATCCCATTCCTGGCCTTTGGACCCTAGGTTAGATTTCGAAATGCCTGCTTCTTCAGCTGCGCCAACGACTACCGCTCCGGCACCGTCTCCGAGTAGAAAGGAAATAGACCGGTCGGTCGGGTCTACAAAGTCTGAGAGTTTCTCAGCGCCAATAACCAAGACATAGTCGGTCATACCTGAACGGATCAGGGCATCGGCTTGGGCTACACCGTAGCAGTACCCAGCACAAGCTGCTGAGATGTCATACGCCGGTACGGTGATATCAAGTTTGCCTGCAATAAGTGCAGCTGCTGACCCAGTGGGGTATGGGAACGTCACGGTTGAGACAATAATTGCGCCCAAATCGGAAGCCTTGATGCCTGCACGTTCAATTGCTTGTTTTCCGGCACTCAACGCCATGTCTACTACGGAAGTATCGGCTTCAGCTCGCTGACGTGTGACAATGCCGGTTCGCTGTTGAATCCATTCATCCGAAGAGTTGATCGGCCCGGCTAGCTGATCATTATTGACCAGATTATTGGGACGGAACGCACCGACTGAAAGTACACGGCTTCCGGTTGTCGGGGTGTATTGTTTCAAGCTGACTGTGGACACGATAGACCTTACGCTGAGATGTTCTGGGTATGTTCGGCAATAAACTCGTGAGCTTTATCGAGATCTTCCGGTTTTTTGATCGCCAGGGTTTTGACGCCTTTCATAGCACGTCGTGCGATACCTGTCAGCGTACCGCCTGGCAAAAGCTCTATCATACCGGTTATGCCTGCTTCAGTCATAGTTTGCTGGCACAGATCCCAGCGAACTGGTGAAGTGATTTGACGGATGAGCCGTTGTACAAAGGCATTGCCAGACTCGACGAGTTCACCATCGCTATTTGAAGCTAGTGGAACTATGGGATCGTGTATGTCGAGAGTTTGCGAGAAAGTTTCCAGCTCAGCTACGGCTGATTCCATGTACTGGGTGTGAAAAGCACCAGCAACCTTCAGCTGTATGACGCGGGTCTTTTCCATGGGATTTTCCGCTAAAGCCGCCAACGCTGTTTTTGAGCCTGCAGCAACGACCTGCCCGCCACCATTTACGTTAGCCGGGGTAATGTTCATGTCCGTGAGATAGTTAATTACATCGTCTTGGTTGCCACCAAGGACAGCAGCCATCCCGGTTGGCTCTAACGCTGCGGCAGCAGCCATACCTTGGGCACGAACACGCACAAATTCCAGCGCATCAACAGGAGAGAACACTCCGGCAAGACCCGCAGCAGTAATTTCCCCTACCGAGTGGCCCGCGGTCACCCAGCTCGTGGGGTCGAGCTTATCTGTGCCAAGAGCCTGTGCGGCGAGTAATCCAGCAGCCACAATTAATGGTTGGGCCACTGCCGTGTCTTTAATGGTCTCTTCGTCCGATGCGGTGCCATGCGCCACCAGATCCACGTTGGTAGCTTGTGACCACTCATTGAGGGTGTCGGCGATACCGGGCAGTTCGAGCCACGGTTCCAGGAATCCTGGGGTCTGAGAGCCCTGTCCTGGGCACACGATTGCGAGCATAGGGTTAACTCTTCCAAATTTTGCGGGCATAACCAGTCAAGGTGGGCAACGAGTATTGGCAACGTTTTTGTAGGAAACCTACAATAACAAAATACACTCACTCGGGCTCGATATTGAGACTAGTCATTGTTCTGGCTGTTTTAAGACGCTATCAAGTCTACCTGTCATCAAGGCAACTTGTAGAACATATGCATCTCGAGGCGTTGTGGGGTCCCAACCGGTGAGCTCTGAAACGCGTTTCAAACGATACCGAACCGTGTTGGCATGAATGAATAGTTGCCGGGCAGTGGCCTCTAGCGAGGCCCCGGAGGTCGTATACACATCTACGGTTTCTAATAATGAGTGCCCAGCTTCTGCCAAGGGACGATAAACCTGGCTTGTCAGGGCCGCACGCGCTGTTGCGTCACCGTTCAGAGCGCGTTCTGGCAGCAATTTAGAAGCTGATACGGGTCGGGGAGCAGCTGGCCATGCAGGCGCTGCGGTAAATCCTTCTAATGCTTCTTGAGCTGATAGCGGAGCATCAACCAAGGAGTCCACGATCCGGCCATAAACTATAGGCCCATTAGCGAATCCACGTTGGATGGTACGGGTGTCGGCTTCGATATCATTGACAGAACCAAGCACGATTGCCAGCCTGTCGGACAAAACACCGATCAGGATCTCGAGTTTTGCGCGAGTGGCGATTTCACGTAGTTGGGCCACAAGCTGAGGTTCATCCAACTGATCTGGGTGTCCCACCATCACGGTAATACCGTGAGTAGACTTCCAGCCGGCCGCTGCAGCTCTGGAACGGATCTCATCGGCCCGATCACCGGCTAATATTGAGTCCAGCAATAACGCTTCGAGACGAGCATCCCAGGAGCCTCGGGTTTCTGCAGCCCGGGCATAAACTTCAGCAAGCGCGAAGGCTATTTCGCGTGAATAAAAGACCACAGCATAGCGTGCTCCTGCTTTGTCAGCGTCTGCCACAATGGCGGGTAGTTGGGCTTCTACGACCTGTAATACGGTACGCAAAACTTGTACCGCTTGTTGCAGCGATACGGTGCGGGATAGTTCGGAGGGTGCGTTGCCGAAGACCGAGAGTAAAACACCTTGCACTGAAGTTTGCACAGTCTTTTCGGTGTGTTCAAACCAGTCGGCGAAAGTGCTCAAGCCTTGTTGGGCGATTTGACCGAGACTAGCGCGTTGATTTGCGGGTAGTTCACGGAACCACGGTAACGCAGTGTTGAGTTGATGAAGAACAGCGGTTTTTAGCTCGCCTAAATGGGCTCGTACCGCGGCTTTGGCCTCGGTTGAGATTGGTCTGGGAAACTTGGTTGGCCAACTATTCATGATGTAGCAAAGTACTCACGTTTGAGTGGTAGCACGGTTTCAACAATGTCAGGCATCACTGACCTATCGTAGCGCAGGCATAACACACGGTTAACGACTGCAGGGTGCTGGACTTAAATCCAGCACCCTGCAAGTGAATATGTACTCGACGTTGGCTAGCGTTTAGGAGTCGCCACCGGCGATTCCGGTAGTACCGCGATTGACATCGTCCAGACCGTATTGGGCAAATGCGGTGGAAGCGGTGCCTTCAGAAACCTTGCCAGATTTCTCCAGCATCTGCAGGGCACGGACAACCACGGAGTGGATATCAATCTTGAAGAAGCGCCGTGCTGCGGCACGAGTATCGGAGAAACCGAAATCATCAGCACCCAGCGTAGCGAACTCGTTTGGCACGTACTGGCGGATCTGGTCTGGCAGCATTGATGTGAAATCAGTAGTTGCCACGATCGGTCCCTCAGTATCCGCCATCACCTTAGTGATGTATGGAATCCGAGGTTCGGCATCTGGATTTGTAAGCCGTTCGCGTTCTGCGGCTACTGCATCGCGGCGCAGTTCGTTCCAGCTAGTAACCGACCAAACATCAGCCGAGACGCCCCAGTCATTGGCCAATACTTCGGCTGCTTCAATAACCCATGGAAGTGAAACGCCAGAACCAAACAGGTTGACTTTTGGTCCACCAATGTCCGACTTGGAGTAACGGTAAATTCCGCGCAGCAAGCCGTCAACGTTGAGGTCTTCTGGCTCATCCTGGTGGGTAATCGGTTCGTTGTAGACCGTCAGGTAATACATCACATTGCGGACGTCATCGCCCATGTCGTGATCACCGTACATCTCATAGAGACCATTGCGCATGATATGTGCGATCTCATAGGAGAAGGCTGGGTCATAGTGCTTTACACCGGGGTTGGTGCTCGCCAAGATCGGCGAGTGACCATCCATGTGCTGGGTACCTTCACCAGCCAATGTCGTGCGACCTGCTGTTGCACCGATGACAAATCCACGGGTGAGCTGGTCGGCTGCAGCCCAGAAGGCGTCACCGGTACGTTGGAACCCAAACATTGAGTAGAAGATGTAGATCGGGATCATAATTTCGCCGTGGGTCGAGTACGAGGTACCCGCAGCGATCATGGCCGAGGTGGCCCCACCTTCGTTAATACCAACATGCCATAATTGACCCTCAGTAGATTCCTTGTACGACAGGAACAGTTCGCGGTCAACTGACATGTAGTTCTGGCCACGAGGGTTGTAGATCTTGGCGGTCGGGAAGAACGCATCCATACCGAAGGTACGAGCCTCATCCGGAATAATCGGCACAATGCGTTTACCGATGTTCTTGTCGCGCATCAGGTCACGCAGTAACCGAACGAATGCCATCGTGGTAGCAATCTGCTGTTTACCCGAGCCTTTGCGCGCATGCTTATAAGTGGACTCAGGTGGCAATGGCAGCGTGTGGTATTTTTTGCGACGTTCTGGGACGTAGCCACCAAGCTTCTTGCGACGTTCTTGCATGTACTTGATTTCCGGAGCATCGGGGCCCGGATGGTAGTACGGCATAGCGTGGGCGTCTTTTTCAATCTCTTCGTCTGAGACCGGAATGCGGTGGCGGTCGCGGAAGACCTTGATGTCTTCGATGGTGAGTTCTTTCATCTGGTGGGTCGCGTTACGACCCTCAAATGAAGCGCCCAGACCATAGCCCTTAATGGTGTGAGCCAGAATAACCGTCGGTTTGCCTTTGTATTCGGTGGCTGCTTTATAAGCGGCATATACTTTTTTATAGTCGTGGCCGCCGCGCTTCAGGCCCCAAATTTCGTCGTCCGACATATCTGCAACGAGTTCTTTGGTAGTGGATGAACGACCAAAGAAGTGTTCGCGCACAAAGCCGCCGGATTCAGCTTTATAGGTCTGGTAATCACCGTCTGGTGTCTCATTCATGATTCGAACAAGCTCACCGGTGTCGTCGGCTTCTAGCAGTGGATCCCACTCACGGCCCCAAAGCACTTTGATAACATTCCAACCGGCACCGCGGAAGGAAGCTTCTAACTCCTGCACGATTTTACCGTTGCCGCGAACAGGGCCGTCTAGCCGCTGCAAGTTGCAGTTAATAACAAAGGTGAGGTTATCCAGTTTGTTGTTTGCTGCAATATGGAGGGCACCGCGAGATTCGGGTTCGTCCATCTCACCGTCGCCCAGGAATGCCCAGACGTGCTGGTCTGAAGTGTCTTTGATTCCGCGGTCGTGAATGTACCGGTTGAACTGGGCCTGATGAATTGCATTCATCGGGCCCAGGCCCATGGATACGGTCGGGAATTGCCAGAAATCATCCAGCATCTTCGGGTGCGGGTATGAAGGAAGGCCGTTAGGTGCTTGCGATTTTTCTTGGCGGAAACCATCAAGCTCTTCCTCGGAGAGTCGACCTTCCAAATAGGCACGAGCGTAGTTACCAGGGGAGGAGTGGCCCTGGAAGTAAATTTGGTCGCCACCACCTGGATGGTCTTGCCCACGGAAGAAATGGTTCAAACCCACTTCGTACAGTGTCGCTTGGCCAGCATAAGAGGAAATATGGCCCCCTACACCAACACCCTCGCGTTGTGCACGCTGCACAATGGCAGCAGCATTCCACCGTAGGTAGTTGCGGTAGCGACGTTCTAATTCTTCATCGCCGGGGTATTCTGGTTCTTGGTCATCGGGGATGGTGTTGACATAGTCGGTGGTGGTAACCATTGGTACGGCAACAGAATTTGTGCCGGCGCGCTGTAATAGTTGGCGCATAATGTACTCAGCACGTTCTGTGCCAGCAATCTCTACCAGACTGTCAAAGGACTCGATCCATTCAGACGTTTCTTCCGGATCTTTATCGGGTGCGTGGTCGGTCAAACCACTTCGGATGTCATAGCTCTCTTCAGCTGTACTCACAGTGACCTCTTTCTTGTTCTAACGATGTTTTGTCACATCGTTTTCTTGGCGCACTCGATCGTTGGTGTGATCTTATGCGTCACGTTAAAGGGATCTCAAAGGGATTCTACCCCTGGCTGGCGGGCGTGACCCATATTCGGTTACTCCTTTTATTCGTTGCAGAATAAATCACGGCGTTTCCAGATAAAGTACGATGTCTACGTGTTGCTAATAACTCAAGAATTTTGAAAAATAGAGTAACAACGTATGGAAAAAGGAGTGTTGTGAGCAACTCGTCGTCTGGAGCAAACCCAGATAACAATCATTATATTGGCGAACTCGAACTGGATGTTGGAAATATTGTCCAAGAGCTGGGGTGGGATGAGGATATCGACTTCGAGTTCCGTAACGGGCTTGAAGACGCCCTCGGCGAAGATTTCCTTACGGAAGAAGATCAAGAGCCTGTTGATGCAGTACTCCTATGGTGGCGAGAGGATGATGGCGACGTCACGGACCTCACCGACGCGCTAGTAGACGCCACTACCAACCTGGATGAAGACGCACCGATTTGGTTGCTCGTTCCGCGAGCGTCGCAACCAGGGCATGTTTCTCCATTAGATGTATCTGACGCCGCAGAAGTGGCAGGTTTCCGGACCACAGTTTCCGCCGGCGTTTCAGAAGACTGGCTTGCCACACGTCTCGAGCCGGCTGCGGCGCATTAGTGTCTGTCCCTGCGCTGCGAGATCAGTTTGGTCAATCGTGGCCATTTCCGCCCATTGCCGGGCCGGATCAGCCAGGTTGGAATAGAACCTGGCTGATTTTTATTCCGGGTGCTTACACTCCTGTGTGTATGTCCGAACTTGCGGCCGTTCCTGAGCTGGCCGAAGCGTTATCTAATGAGCACGTCGGTGTGCGTTTGATAGCTCCAGATGCTGCGCCAGTGCTACGGATGGTAGCTGATCAAATGGAGCTGACCGTCCCGTTGCTAAGTGATTTTTGGCCCCATGGAGCTGCGGCAAAATACTACGGGGTGTTTGACGAAGCCACCGGTAGACCTAGACGTATTAGCGTGTTGGTGGATCGTTCAGGTGCTGTTCTAACGACTTTGGTTTCTACTAGTGGGAGCCGAAAAATGGGGGACCATCTCACCGTTTTGCACAATGAAAAACAATAGGCTATGATTAATTCTTGTTGCGCAACGCAATGGGTCTTTAGCTCAGCTGGTAGAGCAACTCGTTTACACCGAGTAGGTCATCGGTTCGATCCCGGTAGGACCCACAAAATCAAAGGCCTGAACGTTTCAAAGACGTCCAGGCCTTCTTCTTTTTGTAGATATACCATGGTTTTCAGCACCTGGCGTGTCGTGCCTTACCGGTAATAGACGCTTGTGCCCCAATAGTTGCCGTTGTGTTTATTTGCCAAGCATTCCATCGGAACTAGTAGCTGACAATACGGGTGGGATAAGTACACATTGCCTGAACTATAAGCAGGTATAGAGGTTTCTTTCAGGATTCATAAGTAGCCTGTTACCGAGGTTTGCAGGCAAAACAGAAAGCGGAATCTAAGTTTAATGACCTCAGCTACCAAGAAACCTGAGAATAAGTCAGCTGGACAGGCCGATTCGCGGTTTAGGCCAGATATTCAAGGGCTGCGAGCGGTCGCAGTAGGTCTAGTGCTGCTTTACCACGCGGGGATAACCTGGATACCAGGCGGATTTGTTGGGGTAGATGTATTCTTCGTTATATCTGGCTTCCTGATCACAGGCATGCTAGTCCGCCAGTCGATGAAACACGGCCGGGTAGATTTAGCTGATTTTTATGCCCGACGTATCCGTCGTATTTTGCCCGCGGCAACAGTAGTACTTATCTTTGTTGCGGTCGTAACCTTAGTACTTTTGCCTCGGACTCGGTGGGACAGCATCGGTACTGAGATTATTGGCAGTGCGCTGTATGTAGTCAACTGGGTCTTTGCCCAAAACACCGATTATCTCAATGCTGAACAAGCGGCTAGCCCACTGCAACACTTCTGGACGTTAGGTGTAGAAGAGCAATTCTATATCGTATGGCCCGCGCTGCTACTTGCCTTGCTATGGATCGCCTGTCGCGGACATAAACACGAAATTGATACTGAAGCCCAACAAAAACGGATCCGAAGGTTCCTGCAGGTTGGCGTAGTACTTGTCATCGTCCCCTCCTTTATTTGGTCGATCTACTACACCCAGGCCAACCCCGAACCCGCATATTTTGTCACGTCAACAAGACTGTGGGAATTAGCCATCGGCGCTGCTATCGCAGTATTTGCCGTGCAGCTAGAACGTGTCCCGGATAAAATTGGCTACCTACTGCAAATCAGCGGTTTGGCCGCCATTGTTTGTGCCGGAATATTCTTCTCCGGAGGCACAGCCTTCCCCGGCTATGCAGCCCTGTTACCGACCTTAGGTTCTGCTGCGGTCATCATTGGCGGCATGTCAGGAAGAGCTACCAAGGGCTTCGCAGTGCTGCTAAACAGCCGAGGCATGCGTTGGGTCGGAGACCTCTCGTATTCGCTATATTTATGGCACTGGCCATTGGTAATTTTTGCTACCTATTTACTTGGCGGCACACTGCCGGTCGGATATGGACTCATTGTCGTTTCAGCGGCCGTAATTCCGGCATGGCTGAGTTATCGATACATTGAACAGCCGTTTAGAGACTGGCAGCGGTTAAAAGAGAAATCAACACGCGCTTTACGCGCTGGTGGGTCTCTAATGGCAACTACAGGAGTCTGTGGCATTGTTGTGCTGGTTGCCGCAAGTCAATTGGCACAGCAAAATAGTCAACCACTAGCAACGGACGAGCCTGTGGGAGCAGAAGTCGTTGAGGCAGAACCAGAGGCAGTAGAACCGGTCAACAAGGTTGAGGCGTATAGTCCTGACGTTACAGGCGCACAAGACGATCTCGCCGATATTTATGACGATGGCTGTTTTACTAGTGAATCAAGCTCAGATATTGAATCCTGTGTCTATGGAGACAAAGACTCCGATTACGAAGTGGCCATAGTGGGGGATTCTCACGCCGCACATTGGATTCCCGCCTTAGAAAACATTGCGGACGAAAATGGCTGGAAGTTGACGACATATAACAAGAATGCATGTGCCTTGAACTCAGTGGCAGTGAATTATAACGGCAGTTATTACGAAAGCTGTGACCAGTGGGGCGACAAGGTTCTTGACGAACTGACCGGATCAGACGCACCCGACCATGTCATTGTTAGTGCCTCGTCGTACCCCGCTGCTGATAGCTCTGAAGTCCCAGATGGAGTAAAGACTGGCGACATAGATGAAGGGTACGCCGATGTGTGGTCACAGATTCAGGATGCCGGGGTCGGCCTGACGGCAATTCTTGATACGCCACGACTGCAGTTTGATGTTCCTGAATGTGTTGCTGTCAATCAAGATAACCTTACAGAGTGTACCGAAGAGCGCTCCGAAGCACTCGATGCTAGTGCATACTACGACATGGAGGACGGTGCCGAAGCCTCTGGGACGGATACGGTGGACCTAACGGATAAGTTCTGTTCCTCTGACTCTTGCTCCTCGGTCATCGGTGACGTGTTGGTATGGCGAGACAAACACCATATGACAGCAACTTATGCTGAGTCCCTAACCGACAGTTTGGAAAATGAACTGCAGCAAGAGTCGGTGTTGGAATTCTCCAAATAATTTCGACTCGTCCTCACAACCATCAATCAAACGGTTACACCTTCCATGGCGTCAAGGCGCCAAAGTTCGATAATTATTAGGTTTCCCTTGTCACGGAACATTATGGACCGTATAGTAGCTACAAGTGTTAGGTAACCCTAACAAAATAATAGCTTATGGGAGTTGTGGAATTCGTGATACTTTAAAATGTCCTTCTATGTCGATTCGGGTTTCCTCTTTTGCCAGGATCGGGCAGGAAGGCTGACGGTGAAGTTGGTGTTGTTACGAATGACCAAATCACCGGTGGTGTTCGTTGCTGTAAGAGACGGACTACCGAAAACAAACACAGCTTTGGATCGAATAATGGTTCCGAGGTTGTGTACCCACCCAGGAAAATCGGCCTGGTGCGGGACCATGTGAGCACTGTGAGTAGTGCACATGTTTTATGCCGGTAAACGACGCACATGCCTGTATCACCACAAGCGCAGCATGTGCGTCGTTTATCTTTTTTTGGGCTCACACGGTGCACAATAAAAGTAGGGACATGTAGGCTGCAGAAAATAGAGGAGTATGTCGTGTTCGAAGAGCTTATACCAGACCAGCCCCGTCAAAACTTGCGTGAGTTTATCGACACGCTGCACGCGGGAGGCTATAAGGTGACCGAGGGGCATACTCCAGATCCAGATCTCATCGACCCGATGGGAAAAGCCGTTGAAACATGGCGAGAAAACTATCCCTATTCAGAGCGGCTATCTCGTGAAGCTTATGAATTGGAAAAGTATCGACTCCAAATTGAGCTGCTCAAGCTACAGTACTGGGCTGAAGACACCGGCCAAAAAATTATCGTAGTGTTTGAGGGCCGTGATGCCGCCGGCAAGGGCGGTACCATTCAACGCTTTACTGAGTATATGAATCCGCGTACCGCACGTACTGTGGCGTTGAATAAACCAACAGAGCGAGAAACTGGCCAATGGTACTTTCAGCGGTACATCAATCATTTTCCTACGGCAGGCGAGATCGTGTTATTTGACCGGTCGTGGTACAACCGTGCTGGTGTGGAACGGGTTATGGGCTTTAGCACTGAAGACCAGTACGACACGTTTATGAATCAAGCGCCGGTGTTAGAAAAATTGCTAGTCGATGATGGATTTGCGCTTATTAAATTTTGGTTTTCCGTCACTCAGACTGAACAACGTACTCGATTCGCTATTCGCCAGCTTGATCCGGTACGGCGTTGGAAATTATCCCCGGTGGATCTAGAAGCTTTGGATAGGTGGGAAGCCTACACTGAAGCAAAAGAACTAATGTTCCTGCATACCGATACTGACCATGCACCCTGGATTACAGTAAAATCCAACGATAAAAAGCGTGGCAGGCTGAATGCGATGCGCTATTTTCTGAGTCAATTCGAATACGAAGGCAAAAACCACGATGTGGTTGGGGTACCAGACCCACTAATTGTCATGCGCGGACGTGACGCTGTCGGTGACTAAAGCTGGTATTAATTATCATCGGGTGTACCGTGTCGCAGTCTTTTGACAGGGTACACCCGATAGCTTGTGGGCTTATTGGTTTAGATCCACATCGCCGGATCGACATATTCTGCCGGATCGACAGCGGGTTTAGCTTCTTCTTCACCACGACGGTGTCGTATTTTTGCAGGGATGCCAGTGGCAATGGAATCGTCGGGGGTATCTTTGACCACAACCGCATTGGCCCCAACAGCACTTCGTGCCCCGATGACTACCGGGCCCAAAATCTTTGCTCCTGCGCCTACAACGACTTCATCTTCCAACGTTGGGTGACGTTTTTTCTTTTCCAAGGACTGTCCACCCAAAGTGACTCCGTGATACAGCATAACGTCATTGCCGATTTCGGTCGTCTCACCAATGACCACACCCATACCGTGATCGATAAAGAACCGACGGCCGATGTCAGCCCCAGGGTGGATTTCAATACCGGTAAGGGCCCTGTTCAACTGAGAAAGTAGCCGGGCCGGAGTTTTCAGGGGTTCTTTCTTCCACATCCTATGCGCGATGCGGTGCATCCAAATTGCGTGTAGACCGGTATATGCGGCAGCGACTTCAAAGGTGCTGCGCGCAGCGGGGTCTCGGTCTTTTGCAGCCTGAATGTCCTCTCGGAAGCGGCGTATAATTCCCAAAGTGTCCCTTTCAAGAAGAAGTGTTGTCGTAGAGCCCAACACGGTGCACCCGAAATTTATTCTCTGTGCCGGTCAGGCCGTGTTTTTGACTTAAATGGTGCTGCCTTCGGTACTGATAATACCGAAGGCAGCTCAATAAATATGTGGGTTAGCCGCGAATATCTTCGTAGAGCACGGTGGAAATGTAGCGTTCACCAAAGTCAGGGATAACTGCCACTATGAGTTTTCCGGCGTTTTCTTCCTTCTCGGCTTCCTCTAAGGCAGCTGCAATGGCCGCCCCGGAGGAAATCCCGCCCAGAATGCCTTCTTTAGCACCTAGGAGACGAGAGTTCTGTATGGATTCTTCAAGAGTTGCGGTATAGACCGAGGAATACAACTCGGTATCAAGCACCTCTGGGACAAAGTTTGCACCGATACCCTGAATTTTATGTGGTCCGGGCTTGCCACCGGACAGAATTGGTGAATCTGCCGGCTCCACGGCCACGACTTTGACATCGGGGTTTTGTTCTTTGAGGTAGCGGCCCGCGCCGGTTAGCGTGCCACCGGTACCGATACCCGAGACCAATACATCGACTTTGCCTTCTGTAGCGTCCCAAATTTCTGGGCCGGTGGTGTTGTAGTGAATATCGACATTTGCGGGGTTTGCGAACTGCTGTGCCAGGATTGCGTTGTCAGTTTCTTCGACAATTTGGGCGGCTTTATCTACGGCACCACGCATTCCATCAGCACCCGGTGTCAGCACAATTTCAGCACCGTATGCGCGCAACATTACGCGTCGCTCATTGGACATGGTTTCTGGCATAGTCAACACAACGCGATAACCACGTGCCGCACCAACCATAGCTAGTGCAATACCAGTGTTACCGGAGGTGCCTTCGACAATGGTGCCACCTGGACGAAGTTTGCCAGCTTTTTCTGCGGCATCAACAATAGCGACACCGATGCGATCTTTGACAGAATTTGCTGGGTTATAAAACTCGATCTTGACTGCGACATCAGCGGGGAGGCCTTCTGTGAGTCGATTTAGACGGACTAGCGGGGTCTGGCCAACGGCCTGGGTAATGTTATCGAGCATTTTTGCCATCTGGGAATCATCCTTTTCGGGTGCTAACTATAAAACAGAACTCAGTTAACAATAAGAGCAAAAGTCAAACGACGTAATCACTTAAGCCACGCAGAGTAATGTTCGCGTACATTGGCGAGCTTGGGGTTAATCACGACCTGACAATAGCCCCAGTTTGGGTTGCGCTGATAGAAGTTCTGGTGCTCTGGTTCTGCTGGCCACCATGTGGCGTTTTCCTCGATGGTGGTAACGATGGGGGCATCCCAGTACTGCTGGTGGCGTTCGATAGCATCGGTAAACAGTTGCGTATCTTCTGATGATTGTGGGAACAGTGCCGAGCGGTACTGTGGCCCCACATCAGCACCTTGACGGTTTAACGATGTGGGATCATGCGAGGCAAACAACATATCCAAAATAGTGTCTGCGTCGATAACATCCTCATCGAATGTGACCTTGACAGCTTCAGCATGGCCAGTGGCACCCGTACAAATCTGTTCATAGGTTGGATGCTCGATGTTGCCTCCGATGTAGCCAGCTTCAGAGTCGACTACGCCGCGAGTCTGTCGATACACCGCATCTTGACACCAGAAACAGCCGCCACCAACGATAAGCGTGCGAAGATTGCTCGGATTTTGTGCATCATGGTGTTCGCTCATATCAACTACAGGGCACCGAGCACATAAAATATTCCCTGCTAAAACGGTAAGGAGATAACAACACCACTGTTCGAGTTGCTCTGATCCGGAGCAGTCCTTTGGGGCGGTTCGGTTTCGTTTTACTTAAAGCCTTTGCGGTAAGCTAGTGACGCTTTTGACCGAAGTAATAGAATGGCCCGCAAACGTACCATGACAACACAGACACGACCACAAGATAAGACGACAAAACTTACACAAGGCCTCCCAGAGCGCCGTTATCTGCCAGAGCTTCATGGCGTACGCGGGCTCGCCCTACTCGGTGTGGTCTTGTTCCATCTGTTTGGCAATGGTCGTATCTCTGGTGGTATCGATATATTCCTGGCAGTGTCCGGGTTTCTGTTCACCGGGATGCTTCTCAGAGAAGCCGCAAACAGTAATGGCCGTATCGATTTCTTTAAATACTTTGGCCGACTCGTCCGCCGCATCTTTGTACCCTTAGCCATAGTCGCTGTGGTTACTTTGGTCGCCGGTCTTTTGATATCCCCAGTCACCCAGCATCGACAGCTTTGGGCCGAAGCTCGAGCTTCACTTTTATATTTTGAAAACTTTGAGCTCATTAACTCTCAGCTGGCATATGGTGCTGCCGGTCCAGAGACTTCACCGTTTCAACACATCTGGTCGTTGTCAGTCCAGGGCCAGTTTTATTTGTTGTGGCCGTTTGTGGCCATCCTAGCGGTGCTGTTAGCTAAAGTTCTCAAGACCTCCGCTGCTAGAATTATGGGCGTCCTTGTTGCTGTTATTTTTGTGGTCTCTTTTGTCTATGCCATCTATGTAGGCAGCTATAACCAAGACGAAGCCTATTTGATGACCACTACTCGGGCCTGGGAGTTAGCTTTTGGTGGACTGCTGGCCCTGGCTGGTAGCAGCATTCGATTGCCAAAACAGTTACGCGGTGTCGCTGGATGGCTGGGAGTTGCCTTGATTGCCACCTGCGGCATCTTTCTTGATGGCGCAGCACTCTTTCCTGGCCCGTGGGCGTTCTGGCCCATAGCAGGACTCACCTTAGTGCTCATATCAGCAGGACCAGACGGCGGCAATCACGACCCTAAAGGTAGCGCCACCCATTTCTTATCCAATAAAGCCCTAGCTTGGATTGGCGACCGTGCTTATGGCCTGTACCTATGGCACTGGCCAATACTGATCTATTACATGGAGGTTCGGGACAGAGAAGCCATCGGAAGCCGAGGCGCACTGGTCATCTTGATGATCAGCACTGTACTGGCGGTGCTCATGTACCGCTACATTGAAAAGCCGCTCAAAGACCGTCAAAATCAACGCAGCACTATCGTTGCTCGAAACATTAATAAAGGGGTTATCACCGTAACGGCAGCTGGTCTCATTGTTGTAGGCGCTGGCGCAACAATGATAATAAATAAACCGGAAAACCAAGTCGCTGATGTCTTTAGCGATTGGGACTGGGATATCTACCCTGGGGCAACTGCGACAGCACAAGAGAACGTAGAAGTCCCAGATGTTGATTTCTTGCCAGCGGTAGAAGACCTACCCAACGGAAACCCAGATTATTATTCTTGGGACTGCCGACAAAAAGGTGGTGATGATCCAGGAACAGATGAGATCACAGTCTGTGAGGATCCCAACGAGCCAGAACACCCAGAATTTACTGTTGTGCTTGCTGGTGGCTCGCACGCTGGTCAATGGCACCACGCTTGGCGCGCATTAGCTGAACAATACAACTGGGAACTGCAGATCGTCGATAAATCAGGATGTGCATTCGGCGTAAGTAAGTCCAATCCTGTATCAAGTGCGTGCAACGCATGGCAGGATAACTTCATCGAGTGGTTGGACAATCGTGACGTTGATCTGGTGGTTACCCCTGGTACACGAATGATGAGGGCAGAAGATACTGAAAGTATCTCCGAAGGCGCCCCTGAGAGATGGCAGGACATTGTCGATGCCGGACCACAGTTGTTGTTGATGCGTGGTACACCGCGACCGGAAGAAAATACACCCGATTGTCTTGCCTCAGGTGGCACTCCCGAACAATGCGGCGCTAATCCAAAACAAGCGGCTGCTAACAACCCGCTGGA
The DNA here is from genome assembly GCA_019113675.1 of Candidatus Yaniella excrementigallinarum. Classification (GTDB taxonomy): domain Bacteria; phylum Actinomycetota; class Actinomycetes; order Actinomycetales; family Micrococcaceae; genus Yaniella; species Yaniella excrementigallinarum. Next base: position 2,025 of record DXHA01000008.1, on the reverse strand, counting down.
AAGTGTTGAGCTGCCTGAAGGGGCCTCAAATATTGATCTCGACGAATATATTTGTCCCCAAATGTACACCGACCGAAGCCAGAGGTGCTCATCGGTAGTCGGTAATGTAGCAGTCTGGAACGACAACTCGCATTTATCTAACACCTACGTAGAGACAATGACACCACTGCTCGAAGCCGAGCTGAGCGAAAAAATCGGTTGGTTATTTGATAAGTAAATAATTTGGGTTTAACTGGAGAACAGTAGAAGATCTTAGCGTGAGATTTAGCTGTACGATTATTGCGCACGATCACCCCCGCGTCCAGTACGTCCGTGAAGCACTGTGGCGTTGGAGAGGCCTGGGGAGTCATACCTGGCCTCAAATACCTTGGCACCGGGGTTTGCTGAAAACGGCCGGGGTAATCTGGAAACCGTTGTTGCGGAGCGCGTTGAAATTCTAAATAGTGATTGTGAGCCGATCACCGAGGATCCGTCGATACGAGATCGAGATTTCCGTCAATAAGATAGGCAATCACAGACTCACTGTGGGTACGTTTGGTGAGCTAACAATGGAGCAGGCGGAGAATGCTTATGGGGAATTTGCTGCAGGGGTCGCCACTGGATTATCTGGGTTACAACACACCCATAATGAACAATTGTCAGGTACCGACTGGCTGGATATTACGGTTAATAACTCCGAGTGAACTCTGAGAGCCTTTCTCATGGCCGTATTCTCACGGCAGCTTATGGTACTGAAGATCGGTTGGCCGCTGGCTCACACGGAGCATGGCTATCCACTTTGATTTGGCGATCTCTTTATTCTTTAGTGAAGGAGAGACCAGAGGGCAAACTAATGGTCCAGTGCTGCAAGGGTTCCTTACTGACCTGGACGATATCATCCGGCCGAATGACCGGTATTTTCTTAGGAAGAGCTGCGTTGTTGTTCGTTACGTAGTGCCCGTGTGGTCTTTGCGGTTGCAATGGCACTGAACGGATCCTCGGGCCAAGGATGTTTCACATACCGTCCCCGGTTTTGCGCCCGAACCTCCGGATATGCATTGCGCCAGAAGCTGGCTAGGTCAGCTGTTACAGCCAATGGTCTGCGGGCCGGGGACAGCAGGTGCAACACGACTGGCACACGACCATCAGCCACCGTTGGGCTGGCGGTCCAACCAAAACACTCCTGCAACTTGACCGCTAACACCGGAGAAGCAGTTTCTTGATCCGTATGGGCTTCTGGAGGCGGCCAATCCAATTGGATACTAGAACCAGATGGCACAGTTATACGTTCCGGAGCCAGCTGATCAAAGCGAGCAGCCTGCGGCCAAGGCAGCAGGCGTTGTAACGCAGAGACCAGATTAATACGGTCTACTCGAGTACCGCTGGCGATCTGTTCTATTTCTGGCGCTAACCATACTTCAGCTTGGTCAGTCAGCGTTTCATTGGAGACATCCGGCCACTCAGATCCCAGTGCTTCATGTAATAGCCCCATTCGGGCGCGTAGGGTACTAAATGCTTTATGGGCTTTAGCCTCCGGATCGACATTGAAAAAGGCTAAAACACCAAGCCGCTGTATTTCTGTGACAACCGCCGCGCGGGTAAGTTCCGGGGTGGGCTGTATTGGCGTGGCTGATAGCTCAATAGCCCCTAGTCGAGACACGTGACGTGCCGAGATCTTCCCGTTGTGAAACCGCGCTTCGTTTTGGTCTGTCCGTAATGGGCCGGCGGCAAGTTCAGCGTGGTCTTGATCCAGCTCTGCGGCGCTACGAATGATTGCCCGATCACCATGCAAGGTGACTTCGGCAATCGCCAACCAGGCAGCCCCCTGTAACCCTGAGCCTTGAGGTAGAGACGCGGCGGTGCCCGAAGCTAATAAATACTCGGAACCATTGGCCTGTTGCCGCAAACGGCCGATCTGCTCCGGATAGGCCAAGGCGGTCACCATCCCTAAATCTACCGGGTCGATTACACTGTGCTGTTCGTCTGTTCGAGTATCTTCCGGCAGCGCTCGCAGTAAGCGCGCTACGTCATCACTCCAACGTTTGG
>DXHA01000001.1 GCA_019113675.1 Candidatus Yaniella excrementigallinarum | reverse complement strand
GCATGAGCGAGCATATTCCTGGACTGTTATGGCTGATCGTCTTATTGGTCGGCAATGCATTTTTTGTTGCCGGAGAATTTTCCGTCATGGGAGCTCGGCGCTCGCAAATCGAACCGCGTGTGAACGACGGTTCCAAGTTGGCACAATACGCACTATTCGCCATGGAACACGTCACCGATATTTTGGCCATTTGCCAACTGGGTATCACAGCGTGTTCGCTATTAATTCTTAATGTTTCAGAGCCTGCTATTGGCTATATATTTCAACTGCCCCTTGATGCACTGGGCCTAGACCCCAGCATGGGATCCACGGTGGCCTTTGTCATCGCCTTGTTATTAGTGACCTTTCTGCACGTGACGCTAGGCGAAATGGTGCCGAAAAATGCGGCCGTAAGCATGGCCGATAGGGCAGTGCTTGTTCTTGCACCGCCACTAGTCATACTCGATAAGGTGCTGCGTCCCATCATTCGGGTGTTAAATTGGTCGGCCAATGCAGCACTGCGGCTCTTTGGTATTGAGCCCCAACATGAAGTAACTTCCACCTACACGCTGGAGGAAGTCCAATCGATTGTTGAAGAATCACAACGCAGCGGATTGGTAGAGGACCAAACAGGCATCTTATCGGGGGCATTAAGTTTCTCAGATGTGCCAGCAGAGCAAGTTATGGTCCCCATCGATCAGATCGTGACTATCTCATCTACGAATACTCCCGAACAATTCGACCAAGCCGTACGCAAAACAGGTTTGTCACGGTTAGTTGTCGAAGACCGCCAGGATGGTTCAGTGCTTGGGTATTTGCATATTAAAGATCTGCTGTCGCTGCCCGATGAGCGTTATACCGCACCTATCCCGATGAATCGCGTGCGTTCTATGGTGAACCTCCTGGTAGATAAACCCATTGAAGATGCCCTGACTGTTATGCAGCGCATTGGTGTCCATATGGCTCGGGTTCAAGACCACGCAGGAAATACTGTGGGTGTGTTGTTTCTGGAAGACGTCATTGAGGTGCTCGTGGGCGAAATACGAGATGTGACGCAGTCTCAGAAAATTAGTGTTAGACAACGTAAAAATCCTTCCGGTGGTACGCCGACTTCTTGATGCTAGGAGCCAAGTCGCATCCCTTTATTGCTAATGCGAATTGTTTGCATTAGTGTGTTTGCAGGTTCAGATAGCCTCGATATCCCGTCGTCCAAATGCATTAAGGATTGTTATGCCCGCGCAACGAATAAGTTTTCTATCGCTGGTCGGGGTAGCCAGCCTTGCTGGTCTTGTTCTAGCTAGTTGTTCTACCCAAGCTGGTGGCGATGGCGATGAGGCCTCAACAACCGTCGTTGCAACTACCACCCAGATCGGATCGCTTGTCGACCAAATCACTGAATGTGCTGGGGGAGAAGCCCAGGTTCTCATGAGCCCGGGTGACGACCCACATACCTTCGAGGCATCTAGCACTCAAATCGCAGATATGATTACCGCAGATCTGGTGGTTACTAATGGTCTGGGCTTGGAGGCTTCAATGCAGCGCTCCGTCGACAATGCCAAAGAAGATGGCGCACAGATCTTCGAAGTAGGACCACAACTGGATCCGTTACCAGCTGGCGAAGGACACGACCATGCCGATGATGAGCATGAACACGGTAGTTATGATGCACATGTCTGGATGGATGTCTCCCGCATGGCTGACGGCGCAAAACTTATCGGTGAACGCGTGGCAGAAACTACCGGAGACGAGGCATACCAACAATGCGGAGAACAACTGGCCGACCAGCTGGATGAGGTTGATAACGAAATTGTTGGCATCATTGACGAATTGGATGTCCCACACCTGGTCACTGATCATGCAGCCTATGGCTATTTTGCTGATCGCTACGCAGTGGAGATTAGCGGGGTCGTTGTTCCGGGCGGCTCGACCGATGCGGAACCATCTTCGCATCAATTGGCAGAACTAACTGATCTACTCAAAGATGACGATGTTGATGCACTAGTGACCTCCAAAGCGAACCCCAACCGGATGGTCACGGCATTATCCGAGGAAACCGGCGGAGACATCCCCGTTATTGAACTATATGAAAACGGTACCGGCGAGTCAGGATCAGATGCCGAAACGTATCAGGATGCGATGCTGTATAACGCCCATGCCTTAGATGAGGCCCTAAACTAGAAAACCTCTCGAGTCGGAAGGTAAACCCATAGTGGAGTTGTTCAACTGGCTGGTCGAGCCATTCCAGGCCGGTTTCCAAATTCGCGCCCTCCTCGGTGGGCTATTAGCCGCGGTTATGTCGAGTTTTGTTGGCGTCTGGCTAATTCTGCGGGGTATGAGCTTTTTTGGTGACGCCTTTGTACACGGCGTGGTTCCAGGCATTGCCGCCGCGGTACTTTTTGATTTTTCCCCATTTCTGGGCGCAGGCCTTGCGGCTTTGGTGATGGTGAGTTTAATGGAACTTGTGCACCGTACAACCAGTCTGAAAGAAGACAGCACCATCGGCTTATTATTTGTCGGCATGATGGCGCTAGGAGTTGTGCTTATTTCGCGCGCAGATAGTTTTCAGGGCTCGCTGACGGCGATCCTATTTGGCGATGCACTTGGGGTGTCCTGGCAAGACATTCGATTGCAACTGGTGTTTGTAATCGGCGTTGGTGCACTCTCGCTGCTGTTATACCGTCCGTTGATGGCTTTATCCTTTTCGCCAGATAAAGCCCAGGCGTTAGGAATGCGCCCCAAGCTTACGCACTGGTTGTTACTATTGATGATTGCCGCGGCGGTGATAGGTTCGTTTCAGGCCGTAGGCACCTTGCTGGTCCTTGGCCTACTGATTGGACCTGCAGCTACAGCAGCATTGATTACCAGAACTGTGCCGCGAATGATGATTGCATCGCTGGTTATCGGTGTGGTCTCTGTTACTGTTGGATTAATTCTCAGTTATCATTTGGGAACCGCCGCCGGAGCGTCCATGGCGCTTATCGCCATCCTCGGTTTCTTTATGGTTTTGACAATACGAGAAATAACAGCTGCGATTTCCCGGCGCCAACGCAGTGCAATACCAGCTGAGCAAGGAGCCTCATGACTCTCGTTGAAGCCCACGATATCGTGCTGTACCGTGGCTCCCACCGCGCCGTTTCGGCATCAAGTTTCACCATTCCAAAAGGAAAAATCACTGCGGTTATTGGCCCCAACGGATCCGGCAAAACTACACTGCTGCAAGCGATAGCCGGAATCTTATCCCCGAGTGCGGGTCATATTGACGTGCTCGGTGAACCAGTAAAAGACATCAAACACGAAATTTCGTTTGTGATGCAGTCGGTAGTATTTCCTACCGGCACGCCCATTACTGTCAAAGACGTCGTCTCGATGGGGCGCTATGCCCAGCGCGGTTGGTTTGGTATGTTCCGTTCCCATGATCGGGCAGCCATTAACTATGCGATGGAAACCATGAACATCACCGATCTGAAAAATCGCCACCTGGAAGAGCTCTCCGGTGGACAGCGTCAACGCGTCTACGTGGCCCAAGGCATTGCCCAGGGTCACGAGATTCTTGTATTAGATGAGCCCATGACCGGCCTGGATCTGACGTCTATGCGTATAATCGACGACGTGATTCACGCTGAAGTTGAAGAACACGGTCACTCGGTTATTTTGACCACGCACGATCTTGATGAGGCCGCAGCAGCCGATCACGTGATCCTTATGGATGGCAAAGTTGTGGCTTCCGGCGCCCCAGAGGACGTATTGACCAGAGCGAATCTGGAACGTGCCTATGGTCTGGGTAGTCTGCACGAGCCGGCCGAAGTAAATGGCACAACTGTAGTGGAACTACCGGAATGCACGGCTGAAGGCGATGCCATCGAAGCCGATGAACCACCGGGCGACTACGGCGAGCGCTTTAGCCGTTACGAAGCCTTCTGAGCGCACCGGGAACACAACCCGTAAATCTCCAATGTATGGTCAATATCAGTATAGCCATAATCCGCACCGACCTTATCGGCCCAGTGCTCTAACTTTGGTGCCGCTATTTCTACGGTGGCCCGACAATTGCGGCATACCAGATGGTGGTGGTGGCCGGTTGAGACACACTTACGAAATAGCGTCTGACCATCGTCTAGGGCTAGGATATCTAGTTCCCCATCTTCGACCTGGGTCTGCAACACCCGATACACCGTGGCCAGGGAAACTGAACGCCCGGATTCGGCTACAGATTGATGAATCTGTTGAGCCGAAAGAAAATCGGCACTGGTAGCTAACATTTCATCAATGGCCTGTTTTTGCCAGGTGTTTCGTGTGCGTGGCCGAGATGATGACGCTGACGACATAGTGGTAGGTACCCTTCTGGCGCGATGAACTCGGCCTATAGTGTAACAAGTACCCATCAATTACCGAATAGCTGGGCTGTGAAATTAGCTAACCGTGCAATTCTTGTGTCACGGTACTACAGTTGGGAGATGTGAAATTCCTTCAAAAACCCGGCACACAATGTGTCAAGAAGCAAGACTTAAGTGACGGTGCCAAATATGGTGGAGGAGTTTTCTAATATGAATCAACCTGTATTAATTAGTATCGGTGTGCTGGCCGCTTGGATGGGTATCGACCGCACTGATAACTCCTTACCAGAACATGACACCGTACAAGTTCGAACACGGCTGATGGCCGATCAACAACCAAGGCAGCCACAGGGTTTCGTGGAAGCCATCCCGGTGCCTGAACCCGGTCGGCTGGTGATTTGGGATGTGCGCTGGTCCGCCACCGATCCCACACAGAACCACGAAGCTTACCGACGGGGCCACCTGCCCGGAGCCGTTTACGTGTCTATGACAAGTCATTTGGCCGGGCACGGCTCTCCAGCCATGGGACGCCACCCCCTACCGGACCCTGCTAGCTTCACTGAATCGGTGCGTATGCTGGGACTCAACGATGGCGATACCGTTGTAGTATATGACGCAGTTGATTCCTCGGCAGCAGCCCGGGCATGGTGGCTGCTACGCTATGCTGGCCTGTCGCGGGTCTACGTACTTGATGGCGGGCTGGATGCGTGGCGCAATGCCGATCTGCCGTTACAAGCCGGCGAAGTGCTTCCACGTATTGGTTCGGCATATTTGTCCTGGGGCAAAATGCCTGTCGTGGACACTGAAGATATCCCCAACTTTGTGCGAGAAGGCGGCGTACTGCTAGACGCACGAGCCTTCGAACGGTACACCGGCGACCACGAACCCATTGATCCTGTGGCTGGCCATGTTCCCGGCGCCGTCTCCGCCCCAAGTACGGCCCTGACCGATGCTGACGGCAAATTCTTACCGGCTGCTGCCCTGCAGGATTACTTCGCCGACTATCACGCAAGCCAACAAGCTACCGTCACCGCCTACTGTGGCTCCGGTATTACAGCGTCAAAAGTTGTTTTGGGTCTAGCTCTGGCTGGTGTGGATGCCGCCCTGTATCCGGGGTCTTGGTCTGCGTGGTCGGCTGTTCGTGACCGCCCGGTGGCAACCGGTGAAGCCGCGGGGACCATGCCCGAAGATGCTTAGGCTGCCAACTAGCGATTTTTTGGTGTTCGTATCATTAGACTGCAGTTAACATCCCAATTGCAGTTACGTGTTAGGAGCATTGATGGCTACTATTTTCACCAAAATTATTGACGGCGAAATCCCCGGCCGGTTCATTTGGCAAGATGAAAAGTGCGCGGCGTTTTTGGACATCAACCCGTTGTCCTATGGTCACACACTGGTGGTACCGCGGGAAGAAACCGATATGTGGACTCATCTGGACGAAGATCTCAATGCACACCTGTACCTTGTAGCTTCACGTATCGGTGCCGCACAGGTCAGTGCCCTAGGAGCAGCCCGGGCCGGAATGATGATCGCCGGTTATGAGGTGCCACATGTGCATCTACATGTCTTCCCGACGCAGCAATTGGCGGATTTTGATCTAAGTAATGCCATGCGTGAACCAGATCAGGACAAAATGGAACACGCTGCCACAGAGCTGCGTCAAGCCCTGCGCGAGGCTGGCTATAGCGATTATGTCCCGCAGGATTAGCTCAATTGTGCTTCGGCAGCCCCAATGGCTTGGCGCACGCGTTTTTCGCTAACTCGGGTCGCCGTACCTAACTGCTGTGCAAATAGCGAGACACGCAATTCTTGGAGCTGCCAAAAGATATCGGTAATGGCCCTCGGAACAGGTACACCTGCAGGGGCCCGGTCCATCAGTGTGGTATAGTCATTTTCTAGCGCTTGGACGGTTTGCATATTTAACCCGTCTCGCTGTAGTGCTCCACCGGCGTCTAAGGTATCCAGCCGGATACCGATGCCTTCTAAATATCGTGGAATGTGGCGCAAATGCGCCCACCCGGTGGAAGAAACGAACCGATGTCCCACTAACTGATCATGATGAGCACGTAGGTCGGCAGCGGTAGCTGCCAAAGCCAAAGACCGTATTTGTCGGATGCGACGATCCACTTGCCGAGAAAGGTCCAAAATCTTGGCAACTACCGAAGTGACTTGAAACGTGGTGTCGATGAGCTCTTGGTGTACCGCTTTGGCCAGCTGTTGATAGTCGTGTTTGGTCATTGGCGCATCGTCGGGCACCAGTGCGTCTATAGCGGTGTAAATACAATCTGCCACCAGGGCGGCACTAGTTGGGTAGGGGGAGCTGGCAAAGGCCAGTTTCTCGGTGGGGGATAAGTGGTCCAAAATATAGCGTTGCGGATTTGGCAACTCCGCCTGTAATAAGGCAATAACGCCGGTGCGATGAACTGCGTGTTGTTCACCTTTGGTCCGCATCACTACCAGGTCTGCGGTGGGCTGGTCACCGGTACCGGTTTGTAAGGCTGGGTAACCGGTAACTTCTTGACGTCCAGAACCCGTAGCTATAGTGGTTTGAATGCTTTCGGGAATATCACCGATGCTCCACTTCGTTAGGCCGGTTTGTGGTTGAAAAGTGGAAGCACTGGCAGTTTCCGACGAGGCAGGCTGGTGGTTGGTTTTCTCGTGCTCTGTAGGGGCAGGTTGTTTTCCGCCCGGTAACGCGACTCCTTGGGATTGGGCTGCGGCAGTAAGGGAAGCGGCCAGTGCGGTCTGATTTTCACCGGCCAGTTCGCGTTGCAGTTTGGCCAGGTCATCGCTGGCACCGACAATTGCACCGCGCTCATCAATGACTTGATAGCTAAAGCGCAGATGTGGTGGCAGTTTGTCGACCGTCCAGTCATCAGGCTTTAGGTATTGGTGTTTTACTTGGCGCAGGAAAGCCCCAAGTTCGTCAAAGAAATTATCGGTCTTTGGGTTAGCATGCTCGGCAAGATATGTGGCAGCCGCCTGGGCTGTATCAGGGGCCGGAACTAAGTGTTTACGAATGGGTTTGGGCAGCCCACGAATTAGAGCAGTAATGAGTTCGGTACGCAGTCCCGGAATCAACCAGTCGAAGCGTTCAGTATCCATCTGGTGTAACAGCGCCACAGGTATGGTTACCGTTACGCCATCAGTGCCAGGTCCAGCAGGTTTACCAGCGCCTGAAGCGTCTGCACCAATAGCAGTAACGGGGGTGAACTCATAATGTAGTGGCAATTCGACATCGCCGGTGGGTGTTGGGTGTACAAATACATCGGGGTATTTGTTGATATCTAATTGATGAGCATCGGTAGCCAAGAGTTGGGCT
>DXHA01000099.1 GCA_019113675.1 Candidatus Yaniella excrementigallinarum | reverse complement strand
GGTGATTGGCACGCTAATCAATTGGCCGGTGTGCAGGTGACCGTGTACGGCAAGGCGGCTCAGTACCGCTGGACCAATACCTTCGATCGCTGCCTGGCAAATAGCAAAATTACTGTTGAATTCCATGAGCGGCTCGGGACGTTTCTTACCGACAAATAAGTCGAGGAACGCCCGAGTCCCGGAACCCTCTTCGCGTTCAATTAAAGCAGTGTTGGCAAGCTGCGATGCCGTCAGCTCGGGCGGCTGTTGCGCCCACGGATGTGTCGGGCCTACCACTGCGACCAATTGGTCGTCCCGTACCGGTGTGGATTGTAAGCTATCCGGAAGCTGGGGAGTCTCAACGAATCCCAGCTCCCCTTTATCATGCTCTACCGCTTCAATGACCTCGGATGAGTTCATAACCTTGAGTTTGGTATTCAACCCCGGATACAGGGAGCGGAATGTGCCAATCCAGCCAGGCAACAAGTGTTCGGCAATGGTCATACTGGCGACAATGGTCAGCTCGGTTTGCTTGGTGTGTGCTAGCGCGTTTGCTCCCAGAGCTAGACGATCGATGGCATCCAGGGCTTCGCGCGCCCATTCGACGGTGAGTTGCCCTTCCTGAGTCAAAGTTGAGCCGCGCGGGGAGCGCACCAGCAACGGATACCCCAAGCGCCGTTCCAAGGTTTTCAGGGTTCGAGACGCATTGGATTGGGCAATTCCGGCGACTTTAGCTGAACCACTGAGGCTGCCAGTCTGGGATACCCCTACCAGTAACCGCAACATCGACAGGCTCAGCCAGTTATCGACCGGTGGAACATGGTGTGGCATATCAATATGATATATCGCCATTGGTAATTCAGGAACTACAGGCGGTAGAAAAATAATGTCATCCTGGTAGACATGACCAACGATCACAACGCAGACCTTGAAGCTCGTGAGGCCTCGAGTGCCTCCGAAACACCCGATGTACTTCCGCAACCACCGACTAACAAATTGCGGAAACTGGGTGCACTAGTTCCCGGAGTGGTTGTGTGCCTGGTGGCCGCGGTGATCTCATGGTTAGGCGCCCAAGTGATAGGAATGAGCGCGCTACTTATCGCCATCCTGCTTGGCGCTGTGTGGCGCAATATCGCCCCGGTACCGACCGCCATGTCTGAAGGTGTGGCTTTTTCGTCCAAGAAACTTCTGCGCACCGGCATCGTCCTGCTTGGATTGCAACTATCTTTATCGTCGATTCTGGACCTTGGTTTTGGCGTCTTGGCGGTTGTGCTGGTCTCCGTAACGGTCACGTTCTTTGGGACCCTATGGGCTGGGCATCTGATGGGCATCAGTTTTGCCCAACGGGTACTCATTGCTTGTGGGTTTTCCATCTGTGGTGCTGCTGCGGTTGCCGCCGCCGAAGGCACAACCGACGCTAAGGAGGAAGAAGTAGCCACGGCCATTGCTTTGGTCGTACTGTTTGGCACCCTGATGATCCCGCTTGTCCCATCTTTGGGCAGTTTGTTAGGCATGCCTGACGAAATGGCAGGCATGTGGATCGGTGCATCCACTCATGAAGTAGCTCAGGTGGTGGCAGCCGGTGGCACCGTCAGTGGTGCTGCTCTGGCCGTTGCAGTAACCGTGAAGTTGGCACGTGTCATCACTTTGGCCCCGATTATCGCGGGTATTGCAGTGTTCATGCGGCGCCGAGGCACCCAGCCCGGTGCTGCAAAACCTCCTATCGTGCCGCTGTTCGTCGCAGGTTTCATTGTGGCCATGCTTATTCGCACGGCGGGTTTCCTCCCACAAGACTTCCTTTCGGCTATGGAAATTGCCCAAACAATTTTGCTAGCGGCAGCCATGTTTGCCCTGGGCCTTGGGGTGCACATCCGTTCGCTATTCAAAGTGGGCGCCAAACCAGTTGTGCTTGGGGTTATCTCAACCTCGATCATTTTGGTTGTCTCGCTAGGTGGCTCGCTGCTATTCGGCTAGTCCTGGATCCTCGCTGGCGAGAGTATCAACAGAATTTACCTGATCAGATCATGGTCGATTCGCCAGGATACTCTGCGCCATTGGATTGAGAAGCTGGCGTATGGATTCTGCGGATCAACAAGGACCCCACGTAATCGGTTACCTTGCCTGCGGAACCTGTGGCGGCACAGGTGGTAGTACGCCAAGGGTTTTTGACGACCGCAATAAGAACAATGCCGTCACTGCGACGACAATCGAGGAGATGAGCAGAAAAATTGTGCCAACGCCAACAGGCACATTGTCGAGACGACCTGTTACTAACAAAGCCGCCACTCCAATCAGGACTCCGAGCACGCCGGTACTAACGCCAGATATCCCTGCGATTTTCTTGACACGAGTGCTGCGCCATGCAATCGCCACAATAGAAACAATGATCGTTACGAACAGCAACAGTCGAAAGATGGTAGCTGCAATGAAAGCGGTGACGATACCAACGGCTTGAACCAACGCCAAACTTCCGATGCCTTCAAAGTTCCCGTCAACCACGTTACGTGCCGCGCTTCCGGACCTGCCAAAGGATGTCGGCCCCATAGGTAGGAACGTGCTGAAGGTTGCCACAAGAGCAACGATCAGCAGCACAATTGCCGCACGGCTGATTGGCGTTGATGTAAGCCTGGTGTGCTGGTCAGTTGCAGTCTGTTTTACCGAGCGGGTGACGTTCCTCGTTGTGGGGACAACCTTGCTTTCGTAAAATTCTTTTGCGCCTGACCGTTCAAAAGCCGGAGTTACAGTGTTGTCGTAGTAATTCTGCGCCCGTGAAGCCATATTCTTCGCTCCGCCGAGCACCTGGCCTAATGAGGTTTCCTCAGGAACAGGCGGAGGCAGTTCTACCGGTGGATCCTGCTCAGACTGATTCCGCTGTGGCCCTAGCCCTTCGCTATAGTTCCTCTTGTCGTCACTCATAAGCTCCTAACATCAGCAGATTCAACCAATAGTCCTCTTGACCGCCCATAGATTCTCGCGATCTGAGCGGTCGCTTCCTAGCTGGAATGCTAGTTGTCTCACCCGCTACCTGCCCACAGGCACACTGGCCCGTACAATAACATCCCTCGTGAATACAGGCCTGGTTGAGACTTATGAGATGGATCTGGGCACTGCCTAACTGTCTACAAAGGAATTCATGGACGATGCAGCCCTAGAGTATTTCCGTTAGCTGTGGGTAGTATGTGTCTTTCAACTTGAACCATACTTTAAAGGATGATTCATGTCGCAAGATTCGAATTTTTCAGATAGGAACGATGCACAAGGACCCTATGTTGAGCCCCTATCGGAGGCCCCTTCAGATCCACCTCCTCCGGCATCCACGTCAGAAGGCGATGACTCAAACGTGACTGAAACCTCGGCGGGTTCGACACCAGCAGTTCCCACAGAAACCCCGTCAACGGAGGCTTCTACCTCGACAGTGGGTGGCTTTTACGCCAGTGCCTCCTCTGAATCGCAGTCGTTTGCACCAGAGCAAACCGATACTTCTTTCGCTCAGGCTCCTTTGCAGCCATCTCAAGCTCAGCAGTACCAAAATCAGCAACCCCAGCCTCAACAGCAGTGGACAGTTGCCCAGGTGAAACCGCGTAACCCGCTTCTTTACGCTCTAGTCGACTTTCTGATCACCGGCCTAGGACTTATAGTCCAAGGCCGAGTAGGTCTTGGGGCTTTGTTCCTTGGGACAAATATTGTAGCAAGCCTTCTTCTCTTCATCCCGATTCTCGGATGGATTCTATTCTTCCTAATTTTGCTTCCGGTTTGGATTATTAGTATGGCTATGGCGTTTACTACTGCAAAAAATTGGAATCACCAGCACGGCATTATCAGTTGACGTCTCAACGCGAGTGACCTTAATAAAAATAGGGCTCCTCACTATTTCGGGTGGACAAGGACACGATTGACCACCCGGGCCCAGGATGATGACCCGTGGAGGCAAGTGACCCCGCCGCCGATGCCTTAGCTGCAGCGGATGCGGGGCATCGCCCCGTTACCTTTTAGCTAGCACTGTTTTCCGGCAGGATATTCATCTTGTGGGCTTATAATTTCCACTTGGATCCTAGTGACCAGCGACGACGGCGATCGTTGTCACGCCAGCTTTGCTCGTTTTCAACATGTGTGCTCCAAAATGTGAGTGAAGATGGTTGTGGTCTCAGCGCCGAATACCTTGCATCGCGTCTCGGTCAATCTGTTCCTGGTTTTCTACATATGGGGTCCCGTGGGTGTGGAAGGTAGGCACCGTTTTCATGCCCCAGGCCTGGCCTTTAGCGCGTTCGGCCTCCGACCAAGTAACAACGGGCATATCCGGGTTCATGATCAGGCGAGCCCCGGCATTAGCGAATTCGATGCGATTACCGCCCGGTTCCCAAACATAAAGGAAGAAGGTCTGGTTGATCGCGTGTTTATACGGGCCATATTCAATGTAAACGCCTTCTTCAAGGAAGAAGTCCGCGGCCTTGAGAATATCTTCACGGGTGTCAGTGGCAAAGGCCAGGTGATGGAATCGGCCACGCTCACCAGTCCAGTCATCCGAGTACACGACGTCATAGGATTTTTGTGCAAACCGAAACCAGCGGGCGGCGAATCCGCCGGCATCAAGTTCCACTTGCTCGGTTTCCCGGGATTTCATGACTTGATCCCAAAACTCACCGACGGCGTTCACATCGGAGGCCAAATAATTAATATGATCCAAACGACGTACATTGACTCCGCGGCCGGGATAGCGTGAAGCCTGGTTTTTCAAAGCCGGGCGGTCGTGCTCGTCGGGCGTATAAAGCGTGGTGTCATAGTAGATCCCAAATTCGTGACCGTCTGGATCTTCGAATTCATAGTAATCACCGATACCGACCTCGGGTTCACGCCAACCGTTGCCCAGTCCAGCTGCTTCAATTGCTGCCACACGGCGCTGCAATGCTTCGGGACTGGTGGCACGCAGCATGGTGCGCCCCACACCATTATTGGTGGACGCGGTGAGTTTGATCGAGTAGGTTTCATATTCGTCCCAGCAACGTAAATATACTGATTCGCCAATCCGTTCGACTTCTCGCATGGCTAGTAGGTCTCTGAAGAACCAGAGGCTTTCATCAAATTTTGGGGTCAGGATTTCTACGGCACTGATATGCGCCAGATCAAAGTTTTCCAGTTCAGCCATTATGTTTCCTTACTCGTTGTATTGCAGGCCTTTGGCTGCAAGTTTGTCCCGCATGCCGTACACGTCTAATCCCAGCTCACCGGCTTGAAGGCGGGCTCGTACGGTGGCTTCTTTTTCTTCTCTTATACGTGATGCTTCAACGACTTGGGACACTCTTTCTCGCGGAACGACTACGACGCCGTCGGCATCACCTACCACCACGTCACCGGGGTTGACGGTGGCGTTGGCACAGTTGACCGGGATATTGACCGAGCCTAGGGTTTCCTTGACGGTTCCGCGTGCATGAATTGCTCGAGCAAAGACGGGAAAATCCATCTCCTGCAGTTCGGCGGTATCGCGTACCCCGCCGTCAATAACCAGACCGGTTCCGCCGCGAGCGCGGAAGGATGTTGCCAGTAGTTCACCAAAGAACCCGGCATCAGATTCGGTGATGCATCCGGCAACGACTACATCACCGTCTTGCAGTTGTTCGGCGGCAACGTGCAGCATCCAATTATCACCGGGCTGCAGCAGTACGGTCACCGCCGGGCCACAGAGTTTAGCGCCGTCATACACCGGGCGCATATAGGGTCGCATCAGGCCTACCCGGCCCATTGCTTCGTGGATGGTAGCGGTTCCGTATTGATTCAGGGCCGCCACCTCGGCGGCGTCTGGCCGGTGGATCGTGGTATTGACGATGCCCAGATCGTACATGGTGCTCCCTTCTACCGTCCCTGCGCTTTTAGGCGACGGTCCAGGCGCGGATGGACTGCCCGTGCAGTGTCTTCGAAAATGGCCTGTCGTGAGGCTTGGCTCAATTCTGCCGCCTGAATGTATCGCACGGTGTCGTCAAAATAGTGGCCGGTGTTGGGGTCTTGGGTGCGTACCGCGCCGATCATTTCGGAGGCGAACATGATGTTGCGATGCGGAACGACTTCTAACAGCGTGTCGATACCGGGCTGATGGTAAACGCAGGTGTCAAAGTAGATGTTGTTGAGTAGGTGGTCTTCCAGTTCTGGTTTGTCCAACATCATCGCCAGTCCCCGGAAGCGCCCCCAATGATACGGTGCCGCTCCCCCACCGTGGGGGATGATCATATTCAGTTGGGGAAAGGTGGCAAATAAATCGCCTTGCAGCAGTTGCATAACCGCAGTGGTATCAGCGTTAAGGTAGTGTGCCCCGGTGGTGTGAAAGGCCGGGTTGATTGAAGTAGAGACATGCACCATGACCGGTAGCTCGTATTCAATGAGCTTTTCGTAGACGGGGAACCAGTACTGATCGGTCAGCGGTGGTGAGGTCCAATTCCCGCCGGAGGGATCCGGGTTGAGGTTGACGGCAACAATGTCGTGTTCTGCCACGCAACGCTCTAGCTCATCAATCACCGAGGTGGTCTCGACGCCGGGTGACTGCGGCAGCATGGCCGATGGCGCAAAGCGCTGCGGGTAGAGTTCGGCTACCCGGCCGATCAGGTCGTTGCAGTGGCGTGACCAGGCCGAAGAGGTTTCGAAATCCCCGGCGTGGTGGGCCATAAAGGAGGCTCGCGGTGAGAAAATTTGGACGTCGACGCCACGTTCATCCATCAGGCGCAGCTGATTGGGTTCCAACGATTCGCAGATTTGGTCATCGGTGATCACCGGGCCATCTTTTGCTGGGGCCTGTCCGCCATCTAAAGCTGCAAGTTGTTGTTGGCGCCAAGCACCCAGTGGTTCCGGCGCCGTCGTATAGTGCCCGTGGATATCAATAATCACTTGGTGTCCTTTTCTCTGATTGGGTTGGGTCCCAAATACGTTTGGGCACATAAACTTCGCCGCGGGAAATGAGCCGTGCTGTGCGGGTATTACCGGAGGCCACCACCGCACCGCTTGCATCCAGATCCACCAGAGCCTCAAAGGTGCCCGATGGGTGTTCGATGCCCAATGTGCGCTGCTGTCCCTTTGCCGAAGTGCCGATGGCTGCAGCCACAGTGCCTTGGGTAACCACTGCGGTAGCCACGGTGACGGCTGCTAGCACTCCGATTGACTCATGCACACGATGCGGGATAAAACTACGGGTGGCAATGGCACCACCGTTTACTGCCGGGGCGACCAGAGTCATTTTTGGGTATGCGGCTTCGGCGACATCACCTAATCCCATCAGGTGACCAGCAGCCAGGCGCAACTGTTCAAGCCGGTGTTTTAGTTCGGTGTTCTCGTCGAGTTCTCCAACGGATTCGTAGCCGGTGACGCCAAGCTCCTGGGCGTTGACAATGACCAAGGGCTGACCATTATCAATCAGCGTGACCGTATACTCGGTGGCGTCCATGGTTACGATATCGCTGGCATTTCCGGTGGGCAGCAATGCCGGGGCAATGGAGCCGGCAGTATTGAGAAACCGAATATCCACCGGCGAGGCGGTACCTGGCACCCCAGCAATTTCGGCATCGCCATCATATTGCACAACTCGTTGACCATCGCGGCGTGGTGTGCGAATCGCAATGCGTGAACTCAGCCCGGTATTGGTGGTTCGCACGGTGGCCTCGGTGATGTCAGTCTGCGCTTGGATCAGTCCAGCTTCCACAGCGAAGGGGACGACGGCGGCCAGCATATTGCCGCAGTTCGCGGTAGTTTGCACCGTGGTTGTTTCGGGCTGCAGTTGCGCGAAAGTGAAATCAATGTCGACGTCGACCAATTCCGAAACTGCGACAATACCGGCCTTAGATGTCAACGGGTGACCACCACCGACGCCATCTACTTGCAGCGGATGCGGACTACCCAGCACCGCGAGCAACACTGCATCACGGCGTGCCGTATCGATCGGCAAATCGGTGGCCAAGAACATCGGACCGCGCGAGGTGCCGCCGCGCATGAGTGCGTACGGTATCGCCGTCTGATCACCGATAACTCGTACGGCACTGTCAGCCATAGTGCTCCTTTGTTTGTGGGAACGCTCACACTAGACTATCTGCTAACAAGATTGTTTACAATATTGTTTACTGAAGTGGCGTGTGGCTCAGCGATGACTACCATGGTGGTAACGACGCCGCCCACCACCCAAAAACACACTGGAGACTAATGACCAGCACCACCCCAGCCACACACCAGACCGGCAAAGACCAGTCGCTCACCGACCGGTTGCGCCACGATATTGTGGCCGGCAATCTCGTGCCGCATCAACGGCTGGTAGAAGCCGACGTCGCCGAGGAGCATCAGGCCTCACGGGGCGATGCGCGGCTTGCCCTCAATGAATTGATCACCGAGGGACTTGTTGAGCGGATTCCGAATCGGGGTGCACGGGTTCGGAGAGTCTCACTTCAAGAGGCAATTGAGATCACTGAGGTGCGCGGCGCGGTGGAGTCGCTGTGTGCACGCAAGGCTGCCGCAAAAATTACCGACGCTCAAGCCAACGAGCTGCGCGATATCGGCGCGCACATGCAAACTGCGGTGCAACACGGCGCCCGGGATGAGTATTCAAATCTGAATCGTCAACTGCATAACCGCATTATTGACATTGCTGGCCAACAGACCGCAGCACAAACCATTAATCGGTTGCGTGGTCAGGCCATTCGCTACCATTTCCAGTTGTCGGCACAACCGGATCGGCCCCAGGTTTCCCTACCCCAGCACCTGGCGGTTATCGAAGCAATTTGTCAGCGGGACCCCGATGCGGCAGCAGCGGCGATGCACACCCATCTAGCTTCGGTAGCCGAGGCGATCGCCAACTCAGCGGGGGTCTGAAATCCGGGTCTCGGCGAGTTCTGCTAATATGGCAAGCCCTTCTTGGGCCCATTCGATTTCTGCCTCAGCCTGTTTCAAGATCCCCTGATAGGCAAACACTTTAAAGCGGGTGATTTTGGCGTGCTCGGCCTTGGAGTATTGCGCCAACCGACTGCGATGGATGGCCGAACTACCCTCTTCAAGCTCCTGGATCTGGTAACGCACATCTTCAACGACGCCACGATAATGCATCAGGTGCGCTGTCAAACATTGGCGGGCATCGTCGTCGTCGGCGAATTCAAAATATGCTGAGCGCAAGCGAACTTCGCTGCGCTCTGGCCGGTAGGTTACCGGTTCAGCCTGCCAGGCATGCAGATATGCCAAACCTGCCTCGGTGATTGCGTATTCGGTTTTGGTTGCACCCTTTGTACCCCACGGCACCGAGTAACCGGTGATGAGTTCTTCGGCCTGCATTTTTTTGAGTTGTGGATAAATTTGGGAATCCGGGGCATGCCACAAAAATCCCACCGATGAATGGAAGTTTTTGGCAAGATCGTAGCCGGTATGGGGCCCAGAGGATAACAAGGTAAGTAGTGCAGATCGTAAACTCATGGTGAAGGCAGTGTAGTTGAAATGCGCGGCCGCGCCCTGCTATTGCAGAACGCGGCCGCTATGGGAATGGACATGGTTTAGGCGTAGTTGGTGCGCCAGCCGGTCTGATAGGACTCACGGGCTACCGTTGAGTAAGGTACCGGTGACACGATGGCGCGCACAGTTTTTTGTTCGTGCGGCTCCACCGAGGCCTTTGCTGTGCCTCCGTCTGGCTCACCCCAGGTGACTGTCAGTTCAGCACCATCTGGCACATTGGCATCCACGGTGGCCAGTGATAAGCCCCGGCGCTCATTGGCGGTGTAGCCGGTGAACATTGATACACCAACGACATTGCCGTCCGCATCGGTGATCTGGTCGTAATTGGAGGCACCGTAGTTAGCCAGTGGCAGGTCGAAGAACTTATAGTTGGGGCCATCCACATTCAGTGGTGAAGAAATAATTTCTTTCAGGTCATCGGCGTTCCATTCCAGGGTGACCTTGCGGCGCTGTTGTGCTGGGTTGATGGCTTCCAGCGCTTGGCGACCAATGAAGTCGTGGTCAAATTTCACGAACGACCCATAGCCGATTTCCCATGGGTTGACGTAGTAGTCCTCGATGTTGTCTGAGACAAATGACCCGGCCAGTGGCGCGGTGGCTTCGTAGGCATCGGCGCCCAACCACTCGCGGTAGCCTTTTTCAGCTTCACCGGTGTAGATACCGGGTAGCGGTGACGGGATCCAACCGGACTCCAGGGTGTTGGTGGCATAGGCACGCGAGCCGACCGGCAGCAGTCCAAATTCGGCACCGGCTTCAAGGATGGCGTCACGAACGCGTCCGTGATGTTCATATGGTCCATAGATTTCCAGACCCGGGGCACCTGCCATACCGTGACGCAGAGTGCGGACGGTTAGACCATCAATATTCATAGTCGACATCCGGAAGAACTTGAGTTTTTCGACTTCCGAGCCGTTGAGCTTGTTAATGACATCCCAGGCGGCTGGTCCCTGAATCTGGAACCGGAACAGGTCGCGAGTTACTGCAGCGCCATATGGGCGCGAAGGTGAGCGGCGGTCAACGCGCAGGTCAAGATTTTTATAGTCGCCTTTTTCAGCCTGGTACATCAACCAGTTGGTAACTGGGGCGCGGCCAACGTAGGTGAATTCTTCTTCGGCTTCGCGGAACAAAATGCCATCACCGATGACGGCGCCGACCGATGAAACCGGCACATATTGCTTGGCCATGTTGACTTGGAAGTTTGCCACCGAGTTGATGGCGGTATCCGAAATCAGATTGATGGCATCTGAGCCAGACAAAAAGACCTGATCCATGTGATGTGTTTGGTCATAGAGCACCGCGGTGTCGCGCCAAGCACGCTGTTCTTTTATCCAGTTAGTGAAATCGGCTGGAACTACCGGATAGATGTAGGAGCCGGTCTTGGCATTGCGGAGCAGGTCGACCGCGGATTGTTCGTTGAGCAGGTCCTGAAGAGAGTTTGCCATCGTAAGCGCCTTTCGTAACAGTGAGATTTAGAATTTTTCGGTGAAATCTTGAGCCCATTCGGCAGTTCTTGCCACCCCGCCGAAGGTGTAGAAATGGATGTTGACATCACCCTGGAACTCAGAATCTTGGGTTTCTTCCGCGAGCTCTTTGAGGAATTTATCTGGGCCGGCGGTGCCCACTAGATTGGTGAGAGAAAACCCGTATTTCAAGGCAATGCCGGCCGATGCGCCCACTCCAAAACGCTTAGCGTATTTCAAAAGCCGACGAATCCCGGCCGGACCTGGAACTCCGATGCGTACCGGGACGGTGATATTTTCACCCGCCAGGGTGTTCAGCCAGTTGGCCACAGGGTCAATATCAAAGCCGAACTGGGTGATGATACTTGATGACATGTTTTGGTTGTCCAGGCTGGCAAGCTTGTCGTGAGTTTCACGTAGGAAGGCTTCATCGGACATGTATGGATGCCCCTCGGGATACCCGGCAATTGAAACCTCTTCAACCCCGTAATCTGAGAACACTTCCGATTGAATCATTTCCAGCGAGGAACCGTAGGGACCCATGGGTTCAGATGGGTCCCCGCCAACGGCAAAGATATGTTTGGCGGCATCAACGTCGACTAATCCTTGCATAAAGTCCCGCAGCTCGTCTTCGCTTTTAATGCGACGAGCCGAGATATGCGGAACGGGAACAAAACCGAGTTCTTTGACTGCTTGTGCCGCGGTGACGCGCATGTCTAGGTCTTCATTGCCTAAAAATGTGACATTAACCCGTGTGCCGGGCGCAATCGATGGTGCAGCTTCGCGCAGCGCCTCGACATCTTTGCCGGTCATTTCGAGGGAAAAGTCTTGCATTAAAGTTTCGATAGCCGCATCGCTGGGTGCTGGGGACATGTTGAACCTCTTTTCGCATTGTTATACGACCGACCTATATCCATGTCGCACATCACATACTATCTATCTGTATAGTGAGTATCAATAGATTTTTAAAAATGTTTAAAGCAATAGTCGCCTGCAACTCCTCGATAGTTACAGGCGACAATTGGGCGCTAGCGCGAAGATCAGGCGTCTTCGTGGAGCAGGTCATCGATATCCACCGGCTCGTTGATCAAACCGGTCTCTTCGGACAGCTCGATAATGCGCTCGATGGAGTCACGGGTGACTTGCTGTGGGAACTTCGGCATGGTCAACTCGTCAATGACGTCGTCATCGAGTTCAGTGTACTGTGGCAGAACAGCTTTAGCATCGTCGGGATGATCTTCTGCATACTGCTGGGATTCTTTCATCGCGGCAATGAAGGCCTCAACGGTTTCTGGATCCTCTTCAATCCGATCAGTTGAGGCAAAGTAGGCGGCAATGGTCAGATCTTCAATCGGCTCGGCATAGGGTGAATAAACTTCCTTGGCGCCGGCGTTCTTCGAGATAGTGGCAAAGGGTTCGACGGCCATAATGGCATCAACGTTGCCAGACTCTAACTGACCGGCCATATCTGGGAATGCCACCTCGACGAGATCCATGGCATCACGGTCGCCCCCGGCCTGCCGCAAGCCTTCCTTCAGCACCGTATCGTTGATATTATTGAGTGTATTAACAGCAACGCGTTTACCCTCCAGGTCGGCAATAGATTCTGCGTCAGAATCCTCCGGCACCAACAGCGACGAAAAATCCTCGCCAACATTGCCGGTGGTTTGAGGGCCGGGTGCTACAACCTGCAATGGCAACCCCTGGGATTCACCAATCACCAGCGAGGTGATGTTGGAGAACCCGAAGTCAAAATCGCCCGACTGCACCGCAGGAATAATCGCGGCACCGCCTTGGGCCACGGTCAAATCAACATCTAACCCGTGGTCTTCGAAAATACCTTCTTGGACGCCCAGATATATCGGGGCAACATCCACAACAGGAACCACACCGATTGAGACTTCGGTGAGCTGGCCATCCTGAGCTACATCATCCTCGGATGCAGCCTCACCGCCTCCCCCTCCACAGGCGGTAAAGAGCAATAACGCCCCAGCGGCCGCAAGGCTGCCCCGAATACGGAATTTTTTCATTTTGACTCCTCTACGCAAGTGTGAACCTCAATAAGAAACGTGAGGTGAATCACAACATTATGCGTAGTTGCATGGAAACGTCAATGGTTTATTCAGTAAATACTTGCCACTAACACACGCTTAGTTCGGGGGCGCTAGGCTTGCGCTTTAGCAGCGTCGGGACGGAAGCCTTCTTTGGCCAACTGGATTTGTTCATACACGTGGTGGCGCAATTCGCTAAATCGCTGCGACGAGCGGGTTGTTAGCTGGTCACGTTCTGTCGGCAGATCGATTTTGATGTCCTGTTGGATCACGGTTGGCGACGAGGACAAAATAATCACGCGTTCGCCCAAATAGACCGATTCATCGATGTCGTGGGTAACAAAAAGCACGGTGACTCCCAGTTTTTGCCAGACGCTGCGTACCAGATCTTCCAGATCGGCGCGGGTTTGGGCATCAACGGCGGCAAAGGGTTCATCCATGAGCAGGACTTCTGGCTGGTAAGCCACCGCACGGGCAATGGCCACGCGCTGCTGCATCCCACCGGATAACTGCCAAGGATAAGAGCGTGGCACGTGATCAAGTCCCACTGCTTCCAACGCCTCATCGACGAGCTGATCACGCCGAGCCTTATCCATCCGTTGGACTTTCAGTGGTAGTTCAACATTTTCACGCACTCGCATCCACGGGTACAGTGACCGCCCATATTCCTGAAAGACCACGGCCATGGACTTGGGCGGGTCGGTGACCAACTTGCCAGCCAGCTTGACTTCACCGGCCGTTGGTTCAAGCAGCCCCGAGATAGCTTTGAGCAAGGTGGTTTTACCCGAACCGGATGGGCCGACCAGACAGGTCAGTTCACCTTTTGGCAGGTCAAAGGTCAGATTGCGTACGGCTTCAATATCTCCGCCGTCGGTATAGTACACCTTCTTCAGGTTTCGCACCGATAACAGTGCTTCACCTTCAGGCAGCGTGTGGCCAACCGGTAGCAAGCCGTCTGGGGTATCTACGGTTGAGCCCTGATTGATCACCGGGTTATGTTCTTGCGTCGTCATAATATTGTTTCCTTAGAAGTCTTTCACAATGGTTAGCCGGCGTTTTCCATCTCGCGTTGCCCGTGGTACCACTTCAGGACATTGCGCTCGACCAGCTGGAAGATAAAGGACATGATCACACCGATTAGCCCCAGCACAACGATGCCCGACCACATTTCGGGGATCGCAAAGGAACGCTGGAATTGGATAATGGTGTACCCCAGGCCCGCAGAGGATGCGAACATTTCTGAGATCACCATCAAAATTAGGGCAATCGATAGCGACTGACGGATTCCGGCCATAATCTGTGGCATGGCCGATGGCAGGATCAGATACCGAATCCGCGCGAACCCATCGATGCGATAGGTATGCGAAGTATCGGATAAAACCTCATCCATCGAGCGCACCCCTTCGATGGTGTTCAGCAAGATCGGCCATACCGCACCCAAAATGATGACGGCGATTTTCATGTCGTCACCGATACCAATGAGCAGCATGAATACTGGGATCAGCACGGTTGGTGGGATGGCGCGGAAGAACTCCATGGTCGGTTCCATCAGCTGCCGCAACCAGCGGAAGGAGCCCACCAGTAAACCAACGACAATACCGATCACGATCGATAAAATAATACCGACGATCAGTCGGAGCACCGAGGGGAAGACATCCGACATGAGTCGCGGCCACGTCCAGGTATTAGCAAAAGCATTACCCATTTGTTCCCAGGTGGGCACAAAGAAACTGGTGGACTGCGATGACCACAGCACCCAGGCAAGAATCAAAATAATCGGCAGGCCCACAATGTGTACGAAGTTTTTCAGGTAACGCATTAGTTGACCTCCGAACGGACCGAAGTGTGCCATGACAGAATCCGGCGCTCAATGGCTCGCATGACCATGTTGATCACCACACCCAGCAAACCGGTGGCTAACACTAGCGAATACATGGAAACATATGCGCCACCGGATTGGGCTCGGGCGATTTCAGCACCCAAACCCGGTGTACCAATAATCAACTGAGCGGTAATGGCCAGAATCAGCGCCACGGCTGCGGCCAAGCGGATACCGGTCATAAGGTATGGCAGCGCCGTCGGGAAAATAACGTATCGGATCCTATTGAGTGGCCCTAGCCCATACGACTTTGCCGAATCCATAGCGACCGAGTCGACGTCGGCTACACCATAGAGCACCTGGATAAACACTTGCCAGAACGAGGCGTAGACAATGAGCAGCAGAGCCGATTCGATCCCGACACCAAAGATCAACACTGCCAACGGGATCAAGGCCACAGAGGGCACCGGACGCAAAAATTCGACCGTCGAGTTCGTGAATTTCCGCAAAAAACTCGACGATCCGACAATAAATCCCAGTACCGCAGCTGATACGACAGAAATAACCATACCGATAAACCATGCGCGCATGGTATCCCATACGGCCACCCAGAATATTTGGTCACCGAATTTTTCAACCAGATCCATAATCGCCGTCGATGCCGGCGGCATGAAGCGTCCATCAACGATGCCCAGCAACGGCAGCAATTCCCAGACCCCTAAGAACAGCAGAATGCCCAGCAGACCCAAAAACCTGTTGGCCCATGTGCGGCGTCGTTGACGAACAGCTCGAGCCTGCCCGGTACTGGTTTTGCGTCCGGTCACACCGCGTTGTGCAGTAGAAACCGCCGGCGCTCCTGGGTCAGGACGTGTGGATTCATCCAGGCTCGCAGTACGATAACCGGCCGGAAAATCTTCTCCGCTACCGGTTTCAAGCCGATGCAAATCGCGGGACTGCCGCTCGCGTTCCACCGCCTCCGTATCCTGCCGCGCGGGCCCATGGGAAGGGTCGCGTTGTGTCATATAGTTATCTCCACTCGGTGTGCAAGTTGAGCTGGTAAAAATCTTTGTGACGCAAAAGAGTTTATGTGAAGTGCGCCACGTGGAATAAGACTAACCCGCGACCAATAATGATTCAAGTACTCAATTATTCGGTGCATCAAGGATTGCAACTACTCCGCCTGCGTGTTTCCTGTGGCTGCATGGTCAGCAAAGTATTGCATTGAACTGCGCGATGAATTAACCAACACCCGAAACTTGGCGCCTGGTAGCGCATTGGGATGGTCTGGATCGATATACGCGGAGCGCATTTGCTGACTTACCCCGTGAGCTGCATGTCGCAATAGGTCTATGATGCGCATATTCACCGGCTCATCAGCTGGCACTACCACGCCTAAACCAGCTAACACTTCACCATCAAGACCGTAAATGGGTGCTGCCATCCCCCGAGCAGCAGGGTGCACAAATCCATCAGCGATGGCATAACCTTTGCGCCGGGCAGTATCGACCAGGTCCACTAGATGCCCGACAGTCTGTGGGGTATTCGCCGTATACCGCGGAATACCTGCTTGCACGAGCCGTGCGATATCATTTCGCGACGCATCCGTTAGGAGTACATGCCCGATGGCCGAAGCTCCTAAGCTGATGCGTCCGCCCACGATGGTGGCGTTAACCACCGCGTTAGCCTGCGACAGTCGGTCCAGGTACACGACATCGTTACCCCCATCAACACCCAATTGCGTATGTTGGCGAACCTGGCTCTGGACTAGCTGCACCATTGGCGTAGCTATTTCTCGCAACCCCATGGCTCGAGGCGTTCGCGCAGCAAGCTCCCATAGACGCAGACCCAGTTGATAAGAACGATCCGGTAAGCGCTCTAATAAGCGCTCGCGCTCCAGTTCGCCAACCAGACGGTGCACCGTAGTCATTGGTAGACCACTGCGATGCGCTATTTCCGATAGTGACAAAAACGCCGTGCCAGCTTCAAAAGCGTCCAGTACCAATAAGTGTCGCCCTAGCACAGATGCCGGAGTATCCGAATGTTGTTTTGGCATACACTCCCCCTGGTTTCCGATGAGTGGAAATTACACTCTACAAGTTCGGTGATTAGGCTCACAATAGTCACCATCGCAGATCACTCACGTAAAAGACCATAGGAAGTGATGACGTTGGCTGAAGCTGCTGCTAGCGACCAGTTACTAATTGTTGACCGCTTGAAACGTTCCTCAAGTGTGGACGAATTCGTCCTCGAGCGACATGATGGGCGACGTCTACCTGATTGGGCACCCGGCGCACACATTGACGTTGTGCTACCCAGCGGCAAAATCCGGCAATATTCGCTTTGTGGCGATCGCTGGAATGCACACCAGTACCGGATCGCCGTCCAGCACGAGCCCAAAGGAGCAGGTGGCTCTCAAGAGCTGCATGATCAGCTAGCAATTGGCGATGCCGTCGGCTTTGGTGGACCACGCAACAACTTCCGTTTTGCTCCGGCCCAGCACTATCGATTTATCGCCGGTGGCATCGGCATCACAGCAGTCATGCCGATGATCAACCAAGCAGACCTACTGGATTTGGATTGGCAACTCTTGTATCTGGGGCGCACTCCAGAGCGCATGGCGTACCAAGAATTGCAAGACCTGTACCCGCAACGGGTTACTGTGCATACCAGTGTGCCAGATGGTCGAATCTCCGTACGTGATTGGCTGGGCGAGGTCCCCGAGGACACCATGATTTATGCCTGTGGCCCGGAAGCTTTATTAGAGGCACTACCACAAGAATGCCAAGGGCTACCGTCTACCCACCTACGCACCGAACGGTTCACTAATACACAGAATGATGCCACTGTCAGCTCGAAACCCTATGAAATCCAGTTACAGCGCAGCGGACGAGTAGTCCAAGCTCCGGGAACTTCACCGGTCATCGATGTCCTGGCAAATGCTGGCATCGACGTCATTACCTCGTGTTCCAAAGGAGTATGCGGAACATGTGAAATTGATGTGCTGGACGGCGATATCGATCACCGCGATGCCATTCTTGATGACGCGGAACGAGCTGAAAACACCTGCATGTTCCCCTGCGTTTCGCGCTGCCTGTCAGAACGCCTGGTACTTGATCTCTAAGGATGAATCGAAACACTATTATGACTACCAACACTGCAACTCACTGCCCATATACCAGCACACCAGAAGCCGCTGCCTCCCGTGGCCTCAACCCGTTGAACACCCCGGTATTAGACGTGGACCCTTTCGATGAGTCAGTCTTAGCTAATCCGCACGAAATGCACGAAAAGCTACGTGAAGCTGATGGGGATATCGTCTACCTGCCCGCTTACGACATTTACGCGGTAGCTCGCTATGACGCTGTATGCGACACCTTAGAAAACTGGCAGCATTTTTCAAGTAGTGCTGGTGTAGGACTGGCTAACTTCAAAACGGAAGAACCCTGGCGTACCCCATCGTTGCTACTGGAGGCAGACGCACCACACCACGATGCTCCGCGGGCGGCATTAGAGAAAATATTGGGGGCCAGAAAACTTCGCCGCTTTCAAACTGAATGGAGCAACACTGCCGAACAACTTATCGATACTTTGTTGTTGGAACCAAACAATAAAAATAGCGATGGTTCGGTAACCCTCGACGCGGTTAATGAAATATCGGAGGTATACCCGCTCAGCGTTTTCCCCGATGCTGTCGGGTTACAACAAGGTGGGCTAGACAACCTGTTACCCTACGGAAATTTCGCTTTCAACGCTTTTGGACCGCGCAATCGGCTGGTTACCGATGAGCTAGAAAGTATTGGGTCGGTTATGGAATGGGTTGGTGAGCAATGCCCGCGTGAGGCACTTAAAGATAGCGGTTTTGGGGCCGATATTTGGCAAGCCGCCGACCAGCGAAATATTACTGAAGACCAGGCACCCCTGATTGTTCGCTCCCTCCTTACCGCAGGAGTAGATACCACCGTCTACGGTATTTCAGCTGTCCTTTATCACTTAGCCGCAAATCCTGACCAGTACGAGCGTTTACGTGAGGAACCGCGCTTGATACGGCGAGTTTTCGAAGAAGCTTTGCGTTTAGAGTCGCCAGTACAAACGTTCTTTCGTACTACGACACAGCCAGTTCAGGTTGGCGATACTGCCGTACCAGAAAACCAAAAGGTCTTAATGTTTTTGGGCTCAGCGAACCGTGATCCACGTCGTTGGACTAATCCGGATACTTTCGATCTAGACCGCGACCCATCTGGACACGTGGCCTTCGGAAGAGGCGTGCACCAGTGCGTAGGCCAGCATGTTGCTCGGCTCGAAGCTTCGTGCGTATTAGAAGCCATGGTCGAGCGAGTAGCAAAAATAGAGTTCGCGGCTCCACCGAAACGCAAGATCAATAACACCCTATTGGGCTGGCAAACGCTACCCCTACGCCTCACTCCGGCCTAACACCCGTGATACGGCCTATCTCAGCACTTCAATTCTAGGAGCTCACCATGTCGAAAATTCCTATCCGAACCCGTCGACATCAAAGCGGGCTGTTCGGCGCCATCGCCATCGCGGCCCTCGCACTGAGCGCGTGTGGTTCTGCCGACGCCAATAACGAAACTGCCGGTACCAGCGGTGAGCTTTCTGAGGTTACAATCGGCTACTTTCCGCTGGTCCATACGGCCACCATTGTGTACGCCGACGAGGCCGGATACCTCGAAGATGGTGGCCTTGCTGCGGAGCTTACCCAAACCGAAGGGGGTGCCGCCGCGATACCATCTCTAGTGTCTGGAGAGGTTGATATTTTATATAGCAATTACACCTCCATACTTCTGGCAGCTGAGCAAGGCCTGCCGGTAACCATGGTGGCGGGCAATGACGTGGCAACCGATGATCATGGCATTTTTGTGCCCGCAGAATCCGAAATAACCGAGATTTCGGATTTAGCTGGAAAGAGCTTCGCCGTTAACAATCTGCAAAATATCGGGACTGTCTCTATTTACGCCCAGCTCGAAGAACACGGAATTAGCCCGGACACTATAGATCTTGTAGAAATGCCCAACCCAGATATGGCACCGGCAGCAGCCAACGGTAACGTGGATGCGATCTGGCAAGTTGAGCCCTTCCAAACCATTGCTGAACAATCCGGATTAGAGCGCATCGGTGACATGTTTACCGGGCCTACAGCCGACATGCCAGTCGGTGGGTGGGTTACAACAGAACAGTTTGCTCAGGAAAATCCTGAACTCATCGAAGCCTTCCGTGAGGCTCTGGAACGTTCAGCAAATGATTTGCAGGATAACCACGAACTTCATCTAGAGCTGGTGCCCGAATATACGGAAATCGACGATCCAGTTGCCGAAGAGCTTACGTTGCCACATTATGATACGCAATTAGACGTTGAGGCACTACAGAATGGCGCCGACATGATGGAAAAATATGACATTATTTCAGAACCGTTAGACGTCACTGAACTCGTCGTCGAATAGTTCTTCGTCATTATCCGCGGCCAGCCCATGCGTACATTAGACCACTTCCCGGGCACAACGTATGAGGCTGGCCCCGGCTACACCCCATACGCTTCAGGTAGTTTCACTTCGCCGGTGGGCAGGGCTACTTGATCATCGAGAATCCTTACCTGTAGTGCCTCCGGCTGCTCGCTAGCCCACTCTGCTGAAATTCCGCTTTCTGAGGCGGGCATGAACCCAAATCGCGGGTAATAGTGCGGATACCCGTATACCATTACGAATGCTTCACCGTCTTGCTCCGCAAGGTTCAGGGCAGCACTAATAACAGCAGTTCCAGCCCCTTCGCCGTGATGCTGTGGCAGCACACCTGTCGGGGCGAGCATTAATCCCGAATGACCGCCAACTGTGCAGCGGTGGATTAGCGCGTGAGCCGCCGGCAAAGTTTCAAATTCCGAATCGGGAATTGCTGCAGTCATGCCTAACACCGAGTAGCGCGAAATCCAGTTAGATTCGTCTTGGCGCAGCCTATCAACCAGGTCGGCTTCCGCATCCGTTTCGAACGCTGCCTCGAGCACTCGCCGAATTGCTGTTCGATCGTATTGCGAATCCTCGTGCTCGCTGCGCGTTCTCCAGAGGTGTCCGGTGCGTTGCATAGCCACTCCTTCGGATTTCCATAATAATGTTTGGATGGTTAAACAGACTACACAGAGTTGTGATTACTCTCACAGTATGCCACAATATCATTCCATACCGATCGTTCAGTCTATTATTCACGGATAAGATGCCTCCTGCGGGTTGTCATCAGCCAGAACATCGGCCGGTATGCACGTCCTGACACACTGGAGAGACCATGACCACGACCACCACCTCTAATGCGAGGATGCGCTCTGAAGAGCGACGCGTCCTCGCCGGTACCCTGGTAGGCACCACCATCGAGTGGTACGACTTTTTCATCTACGCCCAAGCCGCTGCCTTCGTCCTAGCCCCACTATTCTTCGAGCCACTGGGCGAAGATAATGCGGGCCTGGCTCAAATTGTTTCCTGGGCATCCGTTGGTATTTCATTTTTATTCCGTCCACTGGGCGCCATTATCGCCGGACACCTCGGAGATAAGTACGGACGCAAATTGATGCTGGTCGTCACCCTGATCGGTATGGGCGTAGCCACGGCCGGCATCGGTCTACTTCCAACCTATTCCGCCATCGGCGTGGGCGCACCCATTATGTTGATCCTGTTGCGCGTTCTACAGGGCTTCTCAGCTGGTGGCGAGTGGGGCGGCGCCGCACTCATGGCGGTGGAACACGCACCCAAAAACCGCCGATCATTCTTCGGTTCCTACCCACAGATCGGCGTGCCACTCGGCATGATCTTGGCGACCGCTTTCATGTTCATCATCACCACCTACCTGACCGAAGAACAGTTCTTGGTCTGGGGATGGCGTATTCCGTTCCTGTCCTCGGCCGTGCTGATCCTGATCGGCTACCTAATTCGTCGCGCGGTTGCTGAATCGCCGGTCTTTACCGAAATGCAGAAACGTCGCACGGACTCCTCTGCACCACTTGGTCAACTGTTCCGCTACCATAAGCGCCCGGTCATTCTGGCTGCACTCATTTTTGCCGCAAATAACGCCGCCGGCTACCTGGTGATCGCATTCTTCGCCTCCTATGGCGCCAACGTACTGGGCATGTCCCGCTCGGCAACGCTTACAGCCTCAATTGTCGGTGGTGTTGGTTGGTTCGTCTTTACCCTGTTCGGCGGTTGGATCGGTGACAAAATTGGTAAACGCAATACGTTTATCATTGGTTACCTGTGGATTATCGCCTGGGCCGTGCCCATGTGGTTCCTCATCGACACCGCATCCCTACCGCTATTTACCATCGCGATCCTGTTCCTCACCGTTGGACTCGGCCCGTCATATGGCCCGCAGTCGGCACTGTATGCCGAAATGTTCCCGGCCTCTGTTCGGTACTCCGGGGTATCTATTGGTTATGCACTCGGTTCGATCATCGGTGGCGCATTTGCCCCAATGATTTCCGAAATGATTCTGGATGTCACCGGAAAATCCTGGATGATCGGCCTGTACATTGCCTTGCTATCGGTGGTTTCACTCATCGGAGTGCTGCTGGTGCCCAAATCCATTGAAGGTCGTGAACTCCTTGATGAAGATGAGGGTGACATCACAGTCAAAGACGACGCCGAAGTCTCCTCCACCGCTCTGTGAGTAACCATACCGCCAACGCCGTGCACCTTGTTTTTCAACAAAGCGCACGGCGTTGACGTACGTTAACACCACAGCACCAACCACATAAGATAAAGGAAACCATGTCCGCTGATTTCGCTACGCTGACCGACCTCACCAAAGACTTCGAAGCCCTCGACATCCGCGTCGACGACAATAAACCAGACCGCATTGTGGCAGCAATGAACCGCCCGGAGGTCCTCAACGCCATCGATCAAACCATGGTCAATGAGTTCCATATCCTGTGCCATTGGTTAGAGGCTAATCCGCGAACTCTGATTATCACCGGAACTACCACACCACACCCCAAAGACCCCAGCCGCCGTCGCGGTATTTTTGCCTCCGGAGCAGATATCAGCCAGTTGCGTGAACGTCGTCGCGGCGATGCTCTGCGCGGTGTGAACTCCCAACTGTTTTCACGCATCAAAGAGCTGCCCATGCCTGTCATTGCTGCAATTGATGGGTTTGCACTAGGTGGCGGCGCCGAATTAGCTTGGGCCGCCGATTTCCGTGTAGCCACCACCAAGGTACGCTTTGGCCAACCCGAAACTGGATTGGGCATCTCGCCAGCTGCGGGCGCAATGTGGCGCCTCAAAGAGCTCGCCGGCGAAGCCGTAGCCCTGGAGCTGTTATTGACCGGGCGAATGTTGGACGCCCAAGAAGCCCTCGATCTGCATCTGGTCAATTCTGTTCACGAGCCAGAAGAACTCATGGACGCAGCCCATCAGCTCGCCGATAGCATCGGCCAACAGGAATCACTGGCGGTGCAAGTAACCAAGCGGGTTTTCCAAATGCCACCAGAGTCGCACCCGTGGGCAGATGAACTTGGTCAGGCCATCTTATTCGAATCGGAGGCAAAGTTTGATCGCATGCAAGCCTTCCTAGATCGGCGCAAGAAGTAACCCTTTCGCGCGTGATGTAGGCCCCAAAAAGGCTGGCCGCACAGTGTAATCTACGCTATACTAACCGTGATAACTGAACGACCGTTCAGGCGGTAATGAAGGAGCTACTGAACTCAATGACAACGAATGCACCAGAAAAAACCGTCTTGCCGTCCTATGCTCAGGGGCAATGGCAGACCGCCAAGTCCCCGCAGCAGACCGCTGATGTTTTCGACGCCAACACCGGTGAAATTATCACTCAGGTATCCTCCGAGGGGCTAGATATTGCCGGTATGGTTGATCACGCTCGTACCGTGGGACAGCAGTCCCTGGGTGAATTGACCATCCACGACCGTGCCCTCAAACTTAAGGAACTGGCAAAATATCTGACCGGCCGCAAGGACGAGCTCTACAACATTTCCTTCCGCACCGGTGCCACCCAGCGCGATCACTACATTGACACCGACGGCGGTATCTCCACTCTTTTTGTGTACTCATCCAAAGGTCGACGCGAACTGCCAAACAGCAACGTAATTCTCGATGGCAACACCGAAGGTCTCTCCCGTGACGGCTCTTTCGTTGGTACCCACATCTATACCCGCATCCCGGGTGTTGCCGTGCAGATCAACGCATTCAACTTCCCCATTTGGGGTATGTTAGAAAAGTTTGCCCCGTCATTTATCGCCGGGGTGCCAACTATCGTCAAGCCTGCCACGGCTACCGGTTACGTCACCGAGGCTGCCGTGCGTATGATGCTGGAATC
Source organism: Candidatus Yaniella excrementigallinarum (assembly GCA_019113675.1). Taxonomy (GTDB): domain Bacteria; phylum Actinomycetota; class Actinomycetes; order Actinomycetales; family Micrococcaceae; genus Yaniella; species Yaniella excrementigallinarum. The sequence goes on along the minus strand of DXHA01000099.1, from coordinate 32,353 downwards.
CGGCATTCTTCCAGAGGGTTCACTGCAATTGATCTCGGGGTCCACCGGCGATCTCTTCGATCACCTGGACTATCGCGACCACGTGGCCTTCACTGGCTCACTACAAACGGCCAACACCCTACGCGCCCACGAAAGTGTCCAGCGCGGTGGAGTCCGGTTTACCGCTGAAGCAGATTCGCTCAACGCAGCCATCCTTGGCCCAGATGCCACCGAAGGCACCGACGAGTTCGATGCGTTCATCAAGGCTGTATTTGTTGAAATGACAGCAAAGGCCGGACAGAAATGTACCGCCATCCGTCGTGTCATCGTCCCGGAACCGCTCAAGGAACCCGTGATCACTGCACTAGCAGCACGCCTTGAGGATAAGGTAACCGTTGGTGCTTCCGATGCGGAAGGTGCCACCATGGGCCCGCTGGCTTCTAAAGATCAGCAACAGGACGTCACCGATGCTACACAACGCCTCATCGACTCTGGTGGCAAGGTTCGACTGGGTGGCCCCGATGCCATCGCGAACTATGACGCGGCCGGTGCGTTCTTCCCGGCAACCATTTTGGAATTCGACGACGCCGATACCGACGCTGTGCACACTATTGAAGCTTTCGGTCCGGTGACCTCGGTTATTGGTTATGACGGCAGCGTTGCTGAAGCAGTGCGGCTTGCTGCTCGTGGTTCGGGTTCATTGGTCGCCACGGTCTGCTCAAACGACGATAGCTTCGTTGCAGATACCACTTTGGGTATAGCGTCTCACCATGGTCGTCTCCATGTGCTCAACCGTCAGACCGCCAAGACCTCTACCGGGCACGGTTCGCCAATGCCACATTTGGTTCACGGTGGTCCGGGGCGCGCAGGCGGCGGCGAAGAACTTGGTGGTGTCCGAGCCGTCAAGCACTACATGCAGCGCAGTTCAGTGCAGGGTTCACCGGATATGCTTACAACTATTACCAGCGTATGGCATCAGGGCGCTGCCGCAAATACCGTCACTCGTCAGCAGGTCGAAGATGGCACCGGTGAGCATCCTTTCCGCAAATCTCTAGAGACTTTGCGTATTGGTGACCAGTTCGCCTCGGATCTGCGCAAGGTCACGCTGAAAGATATTCTAGATTTCGCTAAAGAAACCGGCGACACGTTCTACGCGCACACTGATGAAGAAGCCGCCATGGCTAACCCCTTCTTCCCGCGCCGTGTTGCTCACGGTTACCTGCTGGTGTCCTGGGCTGCCGGTCTATTCGTTGAACCAGCCCCGGGACCGGTGCTGGCGAACTACGGACTGGAAAATCTGTCGTTTATCACTCCGGTCACCTATGACGACTCAATTCGTGTCACTCTGACTGCAAAACAGATTACCCCGCGCGTTACCGATGAATACGGTGAGGTTCGCTGGGATGCTGTGTTGCATAACCAGGACGACGAAATCGTAGCGACCTACGATGTGCTCACACTTGTGACCAAGACCTGGCCACAAACTAATGAAAGCTAACCTCTCTGAATAGCTAATTCTCAGCAATAAGGTCGGGACGGTTTGTCTGAACTGTCCCGACCTTATTATTTAAGCCACAACATTATGGCAGCATCATTTAGGCGGCGATGGTGATCACTGGGGTGGGTGTGGTGTAGCAATCAGTGCTGCTGGTTGGGGGTGGTGGTCGTGTTTCTGACGGGATCTCGGGGAGTACCGGGGTGGTGTTGGTGGTGTAGCAATGCCCGGTTGGTGTGGTCACGTTTAGCTGCTCGGGGTCGCCGGTGTGGTGCCATCCGGTATTTTCTTTGGTTTGGTTACACCCAGCACATAGTCCAGAAGCATTGTCCCAGCTGGTGGTTCCACCATCGCGTACAGGATTGAGATGATCAAGGTGTTGGATGGTGGCATCACAATACGGGGTCCGGCAGGTGTCATCACGCAAGATGATCATCCGACGCAATCCGGCAGGAAAGGCCCTTGACGCGGATTCTAAGCCCACCAGCTGGTGATCGGTGGGCCGGGTGAAGACTCTGCGTAAAAATATTTGGGCCTCTGGGTTGGTCAACCAAGTTTTTGCGGTGGCTGTGGGAATGGGTCCGTGCCCGGTCAACCAGGCTGGTGTCTGACCATCACCAAATAGGCTCTCAGCGGTCATGACCACTTGCACCTCGGCTGGTACTGCCGCAGCGCTGTGTTGACCAGTGACCCGTTGAACGAACAGATCAGCCATGATTTGGTCTCGAATGCGTGGTTGGCCGGTCGGATCTGTAGGGTCGGTGGTCTGGCCGGTACCGACCATAGTGGTGGCATCTCGACGTAGGGCAGCAAAACAGGCCACCGCCTGTGACATGGGCACCAATGCGGTCAGATAGGCCATATTATCTGGTGCTGGGCGCACCGAAACACGCCGCTGTGAGGTAGCCTTGGCCAACCGTGCAACAGCACCGTGTTGGTCTAGGTGTTGGGCATGAAACCGTACGGTGGCGGCTAATCGGCGGGGACCAACGGTACCCAAGGTTGCGGCAATGAGACGATCTACCTTTTGCCGGTGGGCCGAGGTGAGCCAGGAGGTTTCGCTTGCCACAATCTGGGCTTGTTCCTCGCTGACCTGCCCGGCTGATAGGGCCGCATAGGTTTTGGGTAGATCCGTGCTTAATGCCTGGGCTAACTGGACATGTCGGGCACCACGGGCCGGCGAATCCCGCCGGGCTAACCCCACTTCAGCATCCAAGCCCTTGCCCCGACGGACCTTAGCAACACCCCGGGCGGCTTCATCTTGAGCCCGCATCGCGGCAAAGGATGCTGTTTCTCTAGCCTGGGCGGCAGCACAGGCGGCCTTGAGCTCTTCTAATTGCCGGATCCGATCAATAGCCCCAGCCTGAGAATCGGCCGGTTCCAACACCCCAACGACATCACGCAAAACCGTGACATCTGTTACCGGTGGTGTTGAAATCGTCGTCATGCCCCTAGCTTAGCCAGCAGCAAGGACACGATAAGCAGCCCGACACCACCTGTGCAAAAATCACCCAACACACCGCCGCCTGTGGACAACCGAAACACCACGAACGACACCGGTCACGCGGCGGAAGGTTAGTCGTCGTAGTGGTTAGTCGTCGTAGTGGTTAGTCGTCGTAGTAGTTAGCCGTCGTAGGTATAGAACCCTTGGCCGGATTTGCGGCCCAACTCACCACGCTGAACCATATCGCGCATCAGTTTGGGTGGAGCAAATCGCGGGCCAAGTTGTTCTTCTAGGTACTCGGCGATCCCGAGGCGCACATCGAGCCCAACAATATCGGTCAACGCCAGCGGACCGATGGGATGCTTATATCCCAGCACCATGGCATTATCAATGTCTTCGGCCGAAGCCACGCCTTCTTCAACCATGCGAATGGCCTCCAGGCCCAGCGCAACGCCCAAACGCGACGATGCAAAACCTGGGGCATCATTGACGGTCACAGGGGTCTTGCCAATGCCTTGGGTCCACTGGGCGGTTAGTGTCTTCAGCTTATCGGAGGTTTGTTCTCCGATGACGACTTCCACGAGTTTTGAGGCTGGCACCGGGTTAAAGAAGTGTAGGCCACAAAAGTTTTGCGGACGCGACAATTCTTGAGCCAACCCCGTTACCGACATCGACGAGGTGTTGGTGGCCAGATAGGCGTCGTCGGCCAAGTGTTGTTCCACGGTTTGAAGGGCGGAAACTTTCAGGTCGAAGTCTTCTGGCACCGCTTCGATAACCAACCCCGCCTTTGCAAATGCCGATTGATCGGTGGTCACGGTCAACTTGGTCTCATAGTCGGCAATGGTGCCTTCAATTTTGCCGCGCTCCACCGATCCGGAAACATCCCGCAGTACTCGCTCACGGGCGGCTTGTGCGGCGTCGTCGTGCTGTTCCACAACGATCACTTCGCACCCGGAGGTGACAAAAGCGTGGGCGATACCGGCACCCATGCGTCCGCCACCTAGGACGCCGACGGTGATTGGAAGATTTTGTGCCATGGTGCTCCTGATCAGGGTTGTACGGTGTGGTTCAGTGTGTTCTGTGCGACGCGTTAGACAGGTTAGACCAGTTAGACGCGCTCTACCAGCATGGCTGCGCCTTGGCCGACGCCAATGCACATGGTTGCCAGGCCGCGGGTTTTATTTTCGGCCTCCAGACGGGACAGCAGGGTGATGACGATGCGTGAGCCCGAGGAACCTAGCGGATGGCCCAAAGCAATGGCTCCGCCCCAAGAATTAACGATTTCTGGGTCGATACCCAACCGGTGCATCGAGGCCAGTGATTGGGTGGCGAAGGCTTCGTTAATTTCTGCGACGTCGAGGTCATCAATGCTCCAACCGGCCTTAGCTAAAACCTTTTGGGTCGCCGGTACAGGGCCTAGCCCCATAACCTCGGGAGCCAACCCGGCTGATCCTGCGGTAACAATCCGGGCCCGGGGCGTGAGGTTATATTTTTCCACTGCGGCGGCTGAGGCCACAATAATTGCCGAAGCCCCATCGTTGAGGCTTGATGAGTTCCCGGCGGTCACCACATCGCCCAGATCGGTAACCGGGCGCAGATTGGCCAGTTTTTCAACGGTTGTACCCGGTCGGGGGCCTTCATCTTGGTCCACCACGGTGACGTTACCTTTGCGGTCTTGGAGTTCAACCGGCACAATTTCGGTATCGAAGTGACCAGCTTGTTGGGCAGCAACAGCTTTGGCCTGCGAGACGGCGGCAAACTCATCGGCCGCTTGGCGGGTAATACCGTCAACGTTGGCGACTTCTTGGGCGGTTTGGGTCATCGAGTAGGTCATTTTGCCATCGCGGGATAGGTCGCCGTATTCAAAGCGCGGATTAACGAACCGCCAGCCCAGTGCGGAATCAAAAATTTTGCCGGGCTGGGCAAACCCGCGAGTAGGTTTTTCTAACACCCATGGTGCACGCGACATGGATTCCACCCCGCCGGCTACCACGACGTCGGCATCGCCGGTAGCCACCATCCGCGAAGCAGTTTCAATGGCTGACATGCCCGAAGCGCATAGCCGGTTGACAGTCATACCCGGCACGGATTCATCGCCACCTGCTAATAACCAGGCCATCCGGGCAACATTGCGGTTTTCTTCTCCGGCACCATTGGCGTTGCCCAACAGTACTTCGTCGACGGCGGTAGTTTCGATACCGGTGTCGTCCAGGACTGCTTTGATAGCGGTGGCGGCCATATCATCTGGTCGAAGCGAGCTAAGCGCCCCGCTGTGTCGTCCAACCGGGGTGCGTTTACCCGAAACCAAAAATGCTTCTGCTACCACGTGGCTCCTTGCCTGCCGTAAATGAGTGTTGAGGGGTTAGTTGTCGAGAAGTTCGCCGCTAAATTCTGGTTTGCGCTTTTCTTGGAAGGCAGCAAACCCTTCGGCGTAGTCAGCTGTGGAGCACAGTTGCCCCTGGACGAGATTTTCTTGTTGCACGGATTCCCACAGTCCAATGCGCTGGTCCCGGATGGCCGCGACTAAATCGCGTGATGCCATGAACGCTCCGGTTGCGCCCTGAGCCGCCTTGGTCACCCGTTTGCGGGTGAATTCCAGCAGTTCTTCGTCGTCCACGGACCGGGAGAAAAGCCCTTGTTGAACGGCGTCTTGTCCCGACATGAGCTCAGCGGTGTAGATCAGATCCAGGGTGCGGTGGGCGCCGAGTCGTTCGGTAAATAATGCGTGACCGCCCGAATCCAGGGTGGCTCCCAGATTGGCAAAAGGTGACCCGATTTTGGCGTTATTTGCTACGTAGACGACGTCGGTGGCGATGGCCAATCCAAGTCCCACACCCAGGCAGGCACCTTGGACAGCAGCGAAGGTTGGTGCCGGAAATTCAGCCATTTGGCGTAGCACCGGGGTGACGATGTTGTTTAGATAGTTATAGGCGTCGTCGTTGGCTGGATCCACGTTAGAGATGTCTCGGCCGGCACAAAATCCACGGCCTTCACCGCGAAGCAGCAGCGCGCGCACTCCGGCTTCTGCGGCATCGGTATAGGCTTGCCCGAGTTCTGTGACGGCGTTTTCGTCCAACGCGTTCATTTTTTCGGGGGCATTTAGCGTGACTTCGGCAATATTATCGGCAATGTCGAGGTTGATCATCAGCTTCCTAAGCGTCGTAATCCACGGTCAAGGTATCGGAGGTGGGCCGAGTTTGGCAGGTCAGCACATAACCGGCTTCAACTTCATCGGCCTCCAGGGCAAAGTTTTCGTCCATTTCAAAGGTTCCGCAGACGACCTTGGCCCGGCAGGTACCGCATACTCCGCCGGCACAAGCAAAGGGCGTATCGGGACGGACCCGCAGTGCTGCATTGAGCACGGATTCATTGGCCCCAACGGGTGTTTCCACGGTTGACGAGAGCCCGTCCAACGAGAAGTCGATGGTGCGGTTATCACCTTTGGGATCCAGGTCAACGGGCCGACCGCGGTGCCCGCGGGGTTCTTTGGGGTCACCGGTGGTGAACAGTTCATAGCGCACCGCGTCGTCGTCGACACCGCGTTCTTTGAGCTTATCGCGCGTCATCTGCACCAGTTCGAAGGGCCCGCATAAAAACCATTCGACGGCGTTTTCTACCGGCACGACGTTGGTGAGTAGTTCTTCGAGTTTTTCCTCATCGATGCGCCCGGACATCAGCGGCGAGATGCGCTGTTCGCGGGAAAGCACGTGGTGAATGGATAACCGGGCGGGGTACTTATCTTTCAGATCGCCCAGCTCCTCGGCAAACATCACGTCCATGGCTGACCGGTTGGCATATACCAAGTCGACGGTGGTGTTCGACGAGGTGTTGAGGAGTGTGGCCACGATCGACATGATCGGGGTGATACCGGAACCAGCGGCGATGGCCACAAAGTGGCCGCCGTCGTCAGAGTGTGCTTCAGCGATCGCCTCGGGATCATTGAGCGCGGTGGTTTGCATGCGCGAGGTGAATGAGCCCTGTGGATTCATGACGTTGATGGTGTCGCCCACGGCGAGCTCTTCGTGTGCCCAGGTGGAAAATAGGCCGCCGAAGTCCTTTTTGATGGCCACGCGAATTTCACCGGGTACCGGTTCGGCGCAGATGGAATACGAGCGTCGGACTTCTTCGCCGTCAATTTCTGCACGCAGGGCCACGTATTGGCCGGGCACATAGTTATAGTCTTGAATGAGTTCTTCTGGGATGGCGAAGGCTACTTCAATGGCCGCATCGGTGAGCTGACGAATCTCGGAGACGGTCAGCGCGTTAAACCGGGCGCGTTTGCGCGCGGGTGCCGTGATGGTTTCAGTCATGGTGCGAGTTCCTTAGTGGACTTTAAAGTAGTCGAAAGGTTCCAGGCAGTCGTTACAGGTGTAGAGCGCTTTGCATGCGGTGGAACCGAATCGGGTCACTTCACGTGTATTTAATGAATGGCACTGGGGGCATTTGACGGCCATGGGGATCATGATGGGGCCGTCGTTTACCGCTGATTTTCCGGTTGGCGGTGCGATGCCGTATTCTTCCAGCTTGCGTTTACCTTCATCCGACATCCAATCGGTGGTCCAGGCCGGTGTGAGCACAAGATCGACTTTGGCGTCGTTGTAGCCCGCCGCGGCTAACGCGTTGGTTACATCGGCCGTGATGGTATCCATGGCTGGACAACCAGAATAGGTGGGTGTGATGGTTACAACCGCTGTCCCGTCGACCATTTCGACGCCTCGCAGAATGCCGAGGTCTTCAATAGTCAGCACGGGAACTTCTGGGTCTGGAACGGTTTTCACCACATCCCACAGTTCTGCGGCTTGATGGTCGTTGGGACGAAGGGCTAGCGAGGTTGTCATCACCACGTCACTCCTGGGAATTGCCGGGCAAGCACCTGCATTTCCGTAAGGATATGTCCCCGTTGTTCGGAGAAGTTGCCCGACCGATCGCCGCCCCATGCACCTGGTACATCGGGCTGGGTTAGGGTTGCTTGTTCGATGATGGGCTCAATGCGGCGGTCAAAGGATTCGCGCAGCGTCGATGGCAGCACGGCGATGCCGCGGTCAGCCAGGTCGCGCAGTAGGTCGTCGTCGTTGAATAGCTCATCGACGTATGGCCACATGTAGTACAGCCCGGCCTGCATGCGCCGGTGGGATTCTTCGGTGCCATCGCCTAGACGCAAGGTCCATTGCGCCGCATGATCCAGGTGGTAGGTGACTTCTTTGACTGCTTTAGCGGCAACGGAGGCCAGAGTCTCATCCGCTGAGTCCATCAGGCGGGTAAATAGTTCGTACTGGTAGATCGCAAAGATCAACTGGCGTGCAATAGTCTGTGCGAAATCACCGTTTTCCTGTTCCACGATGCGGGTGGAATAAAACTCGTCCTCATCACGGAAGTAGGCCAGGTCGTCTTCGGTTTTATCCCAGGCCGAACCAGCGTAGGAGAGCAAAAAGCGTGCATGGCCCAATTGGTCCTGGGCGATATTGGCCAGTGCGACATCTTCTTCCATTTCTGGGGCACGGGAAATCCAGTGGCCAAGACGCTGGGCGAGCATCAGTGCGTCGTCGCCAAGATACAACGCGTAGGTGGCGACATCTTCGGGAGCTTTTTTCCCGGCTGCAATGATGTCTTCGGGAGTGATGGCATTACCGGCCGACTGCTTGGTCGCGGAGTCACCTGCTGCAAAACTCATAGGTGCTTCACTCCTTCAGATTTGGTGTAGTAGGTCGCATGCCGGAAGCTCTTGCCCTGTGGCGATTCGAAGAACCCGCCCTTGGAGTCAGGATCCGAACTGGCAATGGATTCTGAAGGTACCACCCATACGGAGGTGCCTTCGTTGCGCCGGGTGTAGAGGTCGCGGGCATTGCGCAGGGCCATGGTGGCATCCGGGGCGTGCAGTGAACCGGCGTGTACGTGAGATAGTCCGCGGGAAGACCGGACGAAAACTTCCCACAGTGGCCATGCGGCATTGAGGTTTTCTTGGGACATGTCGTTAGGCTCCAATCAGGTGTGCATCAGCAGCATCTTGCTGACGACGTGCTTGTTTTTCGGCGTAGGCTGCTGCTGCTTCGCGCACCCAGGCACCGTTATCATGGGCGGCACGACGGTGCTGCATACGTTGCACACTGCATGGACCTCTGCCTTTAATAACCGACATGAATTCATCCCAGTCCAGTTCACCAAAATCATAGTGGCCACGTTCTTCGTTCCACTTCAGATCAGGGTCTGGCAAGGTTAGGCCTAGGGCTTGCGCCTGCGGCACGATCATGTCGACGAAACGCTGGCGTAGTTCGTCGTTTGAAAAACGTTTAATGTTCCAGGCCATGGATTGCTGGGAGTTTGGTGAGTTATCATCCGGTGGGCCAAACATTTGCAGGGCCGGACCATAGAACCGGTTGACGGCGTCCTGGGCCATCTGTTTTTGCTCTGGTGTGCCGTTGGACAGTTCATACAGGATTTCCCACCCCTGGCGCTGGTGGAAGGATTCTTCTTTACAAATCCGAACCATGGCACGCCCGTAAGGAGCATAGGAAGCACGGCATAGTGGCACCTGGTTTTGAATAGCAGCACCATCAACGAGCCAGCCGATAGCGCCGACGTCGGCCCAGCTTCGGGCCGGATAGTTAAAGATTGAGGAGTATTTTGCTTTACCGGAGAGCAACTGCTGGACCATTTCCTCACGAGAGGTCCCCAGAGTCTCAGCTGCCGAGTAGAGATACAGTCCGTGGCCAGCTTCGTCTTGCACCTTAGCCATCAGAATCATTTTGCGCTTGAGCGATGGCGCCCGAGTAATCCAGTTGGCCTCTGGCTGCATGCCAATGATTTCCGAGTGGGCATGCTGCGAAATCTGACGGACCAGGGTTTTTCGGTAACCCTCAGGCATCCAGTCACGTGGTTCGATGCGAGAGTCTTCAGCGATGATTTGATCGAACCGCTCCTGACCTGCCCGCTCTTCTTCGATATCAGCAACTGCGACATCGGAGTGTATTGACGTTGTAGACATTAGAGACACCTCGCGACGAATTGTTTTGAGCTAATTATTAAACTGTTCTACCCCGGTGAGCAAATACCGAACGTTCGTTCAGTATATTCAATCTACGTGAGCCATGCAACTCATAAATGCCGTTTCTGCCAATAAATGATTTGACGCGCATCACACTCTCGCATTACCGTATGAATGGTCAGTAGATAATTATATAGATCACCATCGGAGATTCGCCATGTCACAAACGCTGAAGACTTCCAGCGCGTCAGCTGATGTTATAAATACGATCAAAACAGGCGTATTTGGGCCCAGCGATCACCCGCGACTTGGTCATGATCGCACCGCCGAATGGCTGGGGCTAACGGTTTCTGAATATGGCGAGGGCTATGCCAAAGGCCACATGCAATTGCGTGACGAAATGCTCAACGGCTTCGAAATTGCCCACGGCGGCATCATTTTTGCCTTTGCCGACACGATTTTCGCGTGGGCTTGTAATAACCCCGACGGCGATGGTTCGACAATCACCGTTGCCCAAGGTGTCGACGTCAATTTCGTGTCATCACCAACTCTGGGTACCAAACTCACTGCAATTGGCAACCGCCGAGCCAAATATGGCCGCTCCGGAATCTATGACATCACTATCTACGACGATCAAGACCAACTGGTTGCAGAATTTCGAGGACGTTCCCGAACCATTCCAAACCCAAAACACTAAGTACGTACTGTTGTCGAAACACTCTCCCGAAGGATCCGCCATGACTAGCCAAAGTGTTGCACCCTCCACCGCTGAAATCCCACAACCATGGACACCACCCGCTGCCCCAGCGGATCGTAGCCAACTGGATCCAGAAGAACTGTACAGCCGAGACGAGATCGAAAGACTTCAGTTTGAGCGGCTACGCTGGACTCTGCATCACGCCTATAATAATGTTCCCGCGTATAAAGAGCTCTACGACGGCCACGGTGTGCACCCCAGCGATTTCAAAACCTTAGACGACCTGGAACTCTTCCCCACCATCGATAAAGAATTCCTCCGGGCTGCATATCCATTTAAGGCCCTGGCTGTGCCAATGGAACAGGTCCGGCGCATTCACGCCTCATCGGGTACCACCGGGCAACCAACTACCGTTGCTTATACTGAAAACGATATCGAAATGTGGGCCTCACTGGTTGCCCGCTGCATGCGTGCCTCCGGTGTCCAACCCGGGTATAAAGTACACAACGCGTATGGTTACGGCTTATTCACCGGCGGCCTAGGCGCCCATTACGGTGCAGAACGCCTCGGCTGCCCGGTCATCCCAATGTCCGGCGGCCAGACCAATAAACAAGTACAGATAATCACCGACTTCGAACCAGAAGTCATCATGTGTACCCCCACCTATCTACTGGCCCTGGCCGATGGTTTCACCAAAGTCGGCATCGACCCACGCGAAACGTCATTGAAATTCGCAATCCTTGGTGCCGAACCCTGGACCGAAGGCATGCGTCAAGAAATCGAAAACCTCTACGACCTTAAGGCTTGTGATATTTACGGGCTGTCCGAACTGATGGGTCCGGGTGTAGCTGGCGAAGCTGTAGAAACCCAAGACGGCTGTCACATTTGGGAAGACCACTTTCGCCCGGAAATCATTGATCCATTCAACGGCAAGGTACTGGGTGACCGGGAAGAAGGCGAATTGGTTTTCACCACGCTCACCCGAGAAGCACTGCCGATCATCCGCTTCCGCACTCACGACTTAACCAGTCTGAAACCGGGTACCGCACGGCCGGGCCACCGTCGTATGAACCGCATTACCGGGCGTTCCGATGACATAATCATCCTGCGCGGCGTGAACATTTTCCCGACCCAGATCGAAGAGATCGCCCTGGAGATCGACACTTTGTCGCCACACTTCGCACTAGAGATCACCCGACCAAATCGCATGGACGAGTTAACCATCAAAATCGAACGTCGCGATACGGTCACCGCTGCCGAAGCAGAACTGGGCGGTAAAGAACTCATCGCCCAAATCAAGACCCGTGTGGGGTGCTCGTGCAAGATCGAAATCGCTGAGCCAAATACACTGGCACGTTCTTCAGGAAAACTGCGCCGGATTTATGACCTGCGCGAACTGAATGATTAACTAGAAGTACAAACCTCAGCCAACCGCGGAGAAGGGCCACCAAAAGGTACCCCGGGATATTAACGCCATCTATACTGAGAACCTATTGCGCATGTGGAAACTTCACGCGTTTTGATTGAGGAGCCGACATGACCACCACCCCTACACAGGAGCCCGCGGCCAAACGCGGCCGGCCGGGATATGATCGCCAAACGCTGGTTGATCTGTGTGTCAAGGTATTTAACCGCCATGGCTATGATGCAACAAGCATGGGTATGCTGGCCACCGAGCTGGGAATATCTAAATCAGCCATTTACCATCACGTCAAGACCAAAGAAGAAATCCTGCAGAGCGCACTCACCGAAGCTCTAGGTGGCCTTGAATCGGTTATGGAACAGGCGGAGACTACCGAGGGGCCGGCCACCAGCAAAATTGAAGCGCTGATCATCGGTGCCGTCGAGATCTTGATTGAAAAACAACCTTCGGTGACCCTGCTGTTGCGACTTCGAGGCAACTCCAAGGTCGAAACAGATGCACTGGCACGACGACGCAATCTGACCAACCGGTTAGCAAGCCTGATTGCCGCAGCCCAGGCTGAGGAATCCGTGCGCGATACCGTGGACCCACAAACCATGGCACGACTGGTGTTTGGCACGATCAATTCGGTGGCCGACTGGTATCAACCGGAAAAATCAATCAATGCCAAAGAAACCGGTCGCACACTAGCCGGTCTAGTCTTTCACGGCATACTGCGAGACTGACGAAATAGGTTTAATCACCTGTGGGGCTGATGGTTGAAAAAACCATCAGCCCCACAGGCTTTTAACACTCACTGTCTTAGCTTCAGCCATCCACTAGGTAATCGTCAAGACCCAATCGACCCGGGGCGAAACTCCTAGTGAAACCGATTCTTAGAAGGCTACTGCTGCAAAACGAGTGCCTCGTCTTTCTGTTGCTGGGCATGGCGAATCACAGCCTGGAACAGCAGTCGCCGATGGCTTGCATTGGCTGAAGCTTCTTCTGGATGCCATTGGAGTCCCACGACCCAGCTCTTATCGCGATGTTCTATAGCTTCGATGCTATTGTCATGCGCATATGCAGCGACCATCAGCCCGTGGCCGGTTCGATCGATTGTCTGGTGATGGGAGCTACGAACATCCATTGTGTCCCGTTCCAAGAGCGCAGCGACCTTTGTGGAGCCCACCAGCTCGACTTTTTCATCAATAAAGTCCATATCACCGTTGCCAATATCTTTGCGGTGACCTTCGATGTGCTGCACCAACGTACCGCCTTGGGCTACATTAATTAGCTGAGAGCCGCGGCAGATCCCCAGTACAGGACGGTCCTCATCCACGGCGCGCCGTATTGAGTCCAAGCAGAATTTATCAGCATTAGCGTCTAAGCCTGGTAACGGTTGACTTGGGTCGCCTGATGTATAGAAGCCAGGATGCACGTCAGCCCCGCCGAGGAAGACAAATGCATCTACCTCGTCCTGCCAAGAAGTGCCGGTAGCTTGCTGGGCAGACGATGAACTATCGACCACCACTGGTCGGCCACCTAATTCCCGAATAGTGGCTAGAGCCTGTTGTGCAAGATCATGGTTTGATTGGCCGGCCCAGTTGCTAAGATTCGGTGCCCACAAGGCAAATACCACCGCAACCACCGGGCGGTCATCTTGTTCAAAGTCTTGTGGTATCTGGAAGTCTGATAATGACAATCCGGGATGATTTTGGATGGCCAAAAGTACCTCCTTAGGTAGCACTATCTAGGGCCTATAATTGTTAATTTTACGCTTCACGGTCCTGTTAGATAAAGCGAGCTGACTGGTTATGCCCTGGGATACTTGGTATCTTTTGTCACACACGCTGCCCCAGCAGCTTGATTCGTTGGCATGGGCAAAGCGCCCAGGTAATCTTAACGTCAGCAACCACTGTTTTATTTCTTGAAACTATTACCACACACTGCGTATTGCCCGTCATTTAGTGTGCAATGCGATAAGGAGATCTGGTGCCCAACAGTTCCATCATGACTACCCACGTCACGCCATCACCGGGCCAGAAGGTCCAAGCCGATCTTGCCCGCACGTGGTTATTAGTCAACGCTGCCCAACCAGGTCGTTATTCCGCCGCGGTAGATTCCGCCGCCGATGTTGTGCTCTATGACGTCGAAGACGCTGTGGCACCAAAAGATAAAGACTTCGCCCGCAAAAATGTTATTGACTGGTTCGCCTCGGGACACACCGGTTGGGTTCGCATTAACGGCTACGGGAGCCCATGGTGGGAAAAAGACGTCACCGAACTGGCCAAATACATTACCCACGAACTCGATGGCCCGCACCACAACGGCGGCCTGCTGGGTGTCATGCTGGCCATGACCGAATCCACCGACCACGTCAACGAAACCGCGGCCCGCCTGCCCGGCGTACCAATTATTGCACTGGTCGAGACCGCTCGGGGCCTACAACGCATCAACTCCATCGCAGCAGCCCGGGGCACGTTCCGTTTGGCCTTCGGTATCGGCGACTTCCGCCGCGATACCGGTTTTGGCAACTCACCGATGGCCCTGGCCTATGCGCGTAGCCAATTCACCATTGCTTCCAAAGCCGCAATGCTGCCGTCCCCCATTGATGGACCAACCCAGGGCACCTCAGGAAAGGTGCTAATCGAGGGGGCCTCGGTGGCCGCCGAGTTCGGGTTTTCCGGCAAACTGTGCCTGCTGCCTGAACAAACCGCCACCATCAACGAGGGCTTGAGCCCATCGCAGGATGAGCTCACTTGGGCCCATGATTTTCTTGAAGAATATGAAAACGACGGCGGACAGATTCGCAACGGCTCCGATTTACCACGCTTAGCCCGCTCCAATGGGATCATTGAGCTGGCTGAAGCCCTGGGCATCCAATGGTGCCGGCCGGCCACCTCGGATAACTACGCGTCAGCACCCACCGATACGTACCATTACTAGGTCAATGCATGGGACGACCAACCGCCCAGCGGCTGTGGACACGGGACTATGTTTTAGCATTTATCGCCCTGCTAGGCTCCTACATCGTGTTCATCTCACTGATGGCGTTTATGGCCGTCTATGCCATGCAACGATTTGGTGTCGGTGATACCGCTGCGGGTTTTGCTTCGAGTTCTTTTGTGGTGGGCGCCGGAGTGGTGCGCTTATTTATCGGCAAGTATCTGGATATTCTGGGACGCAAACGCACCCTGGTAACCAACCTGGCCATCTTTGTGGCTTGTTCACTGCTGTATCCCCTCACCGATGTGTTCAGTTTGCTCATTGTTATCCGAGTGCTCCAGGGTGCCGCGTTTGGAATCATCTCAACCACCGTCACCGCTACGGTGTTAGACCTCATTCCCGTGCAGCGTCGCAGTGAAGGCCTCGGGTATTTTTCATTAGCTGCCACACTAGGAACCGCTATCGGCCCGTTAGCAGCCGTTGAACTGAGCCAACGCGCCTCCACCGACTGGGTCTTTGGCTTCACCGCCATTTGTGCAGGTATCGGCTTATTGGCCGTCCTGCCGATGCACATCCAAGAACACGAAGTCTCCCCGGAAGACTACGCCAACAGATTGCGCATCCGCGGTTCCGATCTCATAGATTTCAGAGCCCTACCTCCGGCTACCGTTGCCTTCATTACCGCCATCGGCTACTCACTGGTGATGACGTTTCTGCCAGCCGATCTTTTGAGCCGCGGCATGGCCAATGCGGCGTCACTGTTCTTTTTCATCTTCGCTATTGCCATGACGGCGATACGGCTACTTGCCGGACGGTTGCATGACCGCCGCGGCGATAACTCTGTTATTCCCGCAGCTCTAATGTTTATGGCCTTGGGTCTGACAACACTGGCCCTGGCCAATAACCTGTGGCTGATCCTCTTGGCCGCACTCCTTAGTGGTATTGGTTATGGTGCGGTGGTGCCTAGCTTGCAGGCTGTCGGGATCAATCGCACGACCATCCGTCGCATTCCAATTGCCACCTCAACGCATTATCTAGCCTTGGATACCGGTATCGCCATCGGCCCGGTAGCGTTGGGGTTCATGATCCCGCTGGCCGGATATTCTGGGCTGTATTTCGCTGGCACTGCGATCGTTATTCTGGCAGCGCTGGTGTACTGGTTTAGCCACGGCCGACACGCTAAACACCCTAAGACTTTGAACAGCTAATTATTCAGCTGGGGCCTGTTCTGGTGCCTCTTGCTGTGGTGCCGGCTGTTCTGGCTGTTGTTGCTGTGGTTGTTCTTGTTCCGGCTCAGGAGCAGGCTCGTTCTGGTCTTCGGGCTGCTCGCTTTGCTGCTGATCCTGGTCAACGTCCTCGTTGCCCTGTTCACCCTGTTCCGGGTTGTTGTACTGATCAGCCGGGCCTTGTTCCGGATTATCATTATTCGGCGTCTGGACGTCAGGACCTTCTTCATTCTGAGTGTCCCCGCCGCGATCGGTAAGCCCCGAGAATGTTGTACCGGTTGTATCACTGCTGGAACCGCCGGTATAGGACGATACTGGACGCCCGGTCGATAGTTCAAACACCAAAATGATGGCCATCGTGAGCAAGAACAACCCACCGGCTAACAGACCGATACGCTTCCACGGCAGGTTGCGCAGCGTTTCCTGCCAGGCCGGTTTCTCCGTAGTGGCCGGTTCTTCTCCTGCGGCTTGCATCGAAGTAGTTTCGGTGGGGTCATCTACGTTTTGACGATCTGAGGTGGCCGAGATCGGCGCGTTATTCTTTCCGACAGTTTTATTACCGCGGCCCACATGCTTGACCTTCTCGGCGGTCTTTTCCAACCCCGTTTTTGCACGCTCTAAAGAATATGAATATACCGCACCACCGACGGTAATGATCAAACTACCCAGTGCCGCACCGATGAGCGTACCAGCTGCACCCAGTGTGGACAGCAGCACAGCAGATGTCACTGCACCCAACGCCGAGCCAGATGCTCCCAGCCAGTTGATCTGAAGACCTTTAGATTCGCTCATTACACCTATTATCCGATCCTATCCAAATTGCGTCAAAAAACACCCCGGGCCCCGGCCTTCCACGTATCGATCAAGTGTCCATTGCTGACGACGTAGACCTCATCGACCAGGTTCACCGCAACGCACACGTGATTTGGGACTACCTGTATGCGGGACCCGATTGCTGGTAGTTGGTCACTATCCCAAATCACGATGCCGTGATGTTCAGACAGTGCAGTAATTCGAGCCTCTGGATGCCCCAGTACCCGCCCGTGGCCAGTGGCCCAGTCCGCCCGGTCGCTTGCTAAAATTTTTGACCCGGCATCCACAATAATGCGCGCCGGAGCATCCCCGTGGGCTTCCTGCCGGGACACCACGGTGGTCACCACCGTCAGTGCAAGCTGGTCAAAACCAATCCTGCCCAGTTCCAATTGTTGGGCATCCCCAAAGGCATAAACCCCCGGACGAATCTCGGTGGGGCCATCGGCCACGGTGAATGTTGCTGATGGCGAGGAACCACCAGATAGTATCGTCACCTGGTAGCCGCCATCGGCTAGGTACTGTGCGGCGGTGCGGAGTGTCAGGGCTTCCTGTTCTGCTGCAGCCGCCTGCTGGTCGGGTGCGTAGCTGTGCCCCGGAAAGGTAAAAAGCCCCCGTATCACCAGGTTCCGGTCGCGACAGGCTTCAGCAATGGGTAACACCTGATCGGCAAAGACCCCGGAACGGTTGTGGCCACTGTTGACTTCGATCATGATCTCTATGCCCGGATGCGAGCCGGTGGCATCGGCCAGCTGGTGAACTGCAGCAACTGAGTCGGTGCCTACCGCCAGGACGCCGTCGTCGGCAATTCTGGTAAGTATCGCAGCGTCGTTGGAGGTCACCCATAACGGATAGGCGATGAAGAGGTCGGTGATACCGGCGTCGAAGAAATATTTCGCCTCGCCCACGGTGGCCACCGATAGGCCCTGGCTGCCGGCATCCAGTTGTTTATGCCCGATAGTTGCGATCTTATGTGTTTTGGCGTGGGGGCGCAGCTCCAGTTGGTGTTCGGCTGCGAAGTTGGCCATGGCCGAAATGTTGGCATCCAGCTGAGGCTCATCTACCACGATGGCGGGAGTATCCGGTATCTGGTGCAACATGTCTTTGCCTTGGTCTATAGGTTCTAGTTGTTCTATAGGTTCTCGTCGTTAGTGGGCTCGTCCGTTTCGGTTTCTTCCCGTTCGCGGCGCATGCGTTCACGGGCGCGTGCTACCGCGGCACGATGGAGTTCTTCAGAGGAGCGATTAATACCCGACCCCTTGGAAATGTGATCGGGGTTTTCACGGCCGGTCAGTTGCAGCAGAGCAACGACCACCAGCGTTGCGGCAAAGCCAATACCAAAAGCGATTAGCCCGATATCCACGCGTAACGGGTGTTCAGGGTTATTCAGGCCTCCGGTGCCGACAACAGTGGCAACGACGAAGGCGATGATGCCCACGACGAAGGAAAAGATCAGCGGTACTTTAATGCCGCCCTGAAAGCCGCCGCGGGGTTTTTTAGGTGAATCTGGCATGGTGATTTCCGGCTATCGGAGTTGCTCCTTTGGAAAATGGCTTAGGGTCATTCTAGTCGGTGTTTTACACAACGTAGAACTGAAGGCTGTGGGCGAAATTCGGCGCCGTACTAGGGTTCGGGCGGCTGGTAGCCGTCTTGTTGGATGGCCTTGCGGGTGTCGAGCCAATAGCCGATACCGCTGATACCAAACAGCACAGCAATGATCAGCGCATATGTTCCGGCGATGCCGAAGATGCGATGGTAGTCCAGGTCTTGAATGAAAATATAGAGCCCTGCGGTGACGATGCCCACGATCCCGGCGATCAGGTGGTCGCGCGCCGGGGCGAAGGCTTTACGCCAGCTAAATGCCCACAGTTCGGCAATCCCGGCAATACCCAGCCCGGCAGCCAGGGTAATCCAGGTGACAGTGACGGACAGTTCACCCAGTTGTACGCCGATCAGCGTTAGGGCCGCCAGCATCCATACCGCGGCGATTAGTGATAGGGGCGAGCGCATGGCTTCAGGAACCGGGTCGCGACGTAGGTATTCCCACATAGATGATCCGGAGAGTACCAAAAATATTGCGCTGCCGTAGTTCACGACTGCATCATTGGGCTCTTGGATGATGATGGTGGCTAGACCAAACAGTGCGGCTATTGCGGCGCGGATGAGGATGGGCCGATACATAACGGCGATGGTATCTGGGGGTATTTTTTGGCTCATGTCGGTTCCATTCTAATCACTTCTAATCACTGCGCGCCGAGTCGAATCCAGGTGTCAGTCCGGATGCGCAACCACAGTCCCAGGGCTCTGGCGGCAAGATAGACACCACCAAAACCAATCCACACCCAGGCCACAGCACCCGTGGAGCTAGTGTGTTCGGCCAGCGCAGCCAGCCCGGCCAGTGCTGGTAGGTAGACCACAATATTGGCGATACCAATTAGGCCCAGGTATTTGGCGTCTCCGGCACCCATTAGTATCCCATCGAGCACGAAGACATAGCCGGAAAGTGGTTGGGCGACGGCTAGGACCAAAAGCCCTGCGGTGGTGCCGGCAATGACAGCCGAATCAGTGGTAAAGGCGTAGGGCAACCAGAAGGCTCCTGCGCCCAGCAGGATACCTGTGATGACGCCGAAGCCGACCGACCACCGGATCATCGTGGTGGTTAAACTGCGCACCGCGGACACGTTGGCGGCGCCAAGCTCTTTGCCAATGAGCGCCTGGGCGGCGATGGCCAAGGCATCAAGGGCAAAGGCCATGGTGGAATAAACGTTGAACACAATCTGATGTGCAGCTAAGACATCGGTGCCCAGGGCGGTGGCGGTGAGCACGGTGGCCAGTACGGCGACGCGCAGGGAGGCGGAACGCACCAGTAGCCAGGAGCCCACCTGGGCGGTGGCGCGCAGCCCCGTCGTCGTCGGGGCATATCCGACATCCTGCTGACGCATCCTTGGGACCAACAGCACCGCGTAGACGGCGAACATGAGCCATTGGACTGCTGCGGTGCCTAAAGCCGAACCAGTAACGCCCAGGCCCAGTACATAGATGAGCACATAGTTGCCCACAATATTGAGGCCGAAGCCCAAACCGGCCACGACCAGCGGGGTGGTGGCATCCTGCAAACCCCGCAGCACCCCGGTCGCGGCTAACACGGCCAGCATGGCGGGTAGCCCGAGCATCGAATACTGCAAATATGCAATGGCATGGGGTGTCGAATCGGCGGTGGCTACGTGGGCCAGCAGCGGAGCGGCGAACCACCCGATGACGGCCAATACGATACCTAGGCCCAGGCCCAACCAGATGCCGTCACGTCCCCGGGCCAGGGCTTTATCAAGTTGACCGGCGCCAAGGAATCGGGCAACAGCCGGGGTAGTGGAATACGCCAGGAAGATCAGTAGGCCCGTGACGGTTTGGACGATGGCGGTTGCCAGGCCGACGCCGGCTAGTTCGGCGGCACCTAACCGGCCGATCATGGCGGTGTCGGCTAAGAGAAATAATGGTTCGGCGATTAGCGCGCCGAAGGCCGGGACCGCGAGCCGAAGGATTTGTCGGGTCAGCGGCCGTTGTGTAGTCACGGTCATTTAGATCGTCAGAAAACCTGTATCCAGGGCCGTCAGCTGCATCAGCAATACCGAAACCACATTATTGAAGGCGTGGGATAACCAGGCGTAGGCGAAGGATTTCTTCGAAATCAGGTACACAGTGGTGAAAGCCACAGCCATGGAGATATACGGCAGCACGGAGGCCCACGAGGTATTGGGGTCGCCGATGAAATGTAATAACGCGAAGGCGATAACTGAGATCGGGGCGGTAATCCAGGTGGGAATCCAGTGCGAAAGTTTGCCAATGAGCAGGTGGCGGAAGATATATTCTTCGACGAATGGACCCACCAAACCCAGAATGACAATCGACACCAGCAGGGAGGATTCACCGGCGGCTTGTTCCACGGCTTCCTGATTCGCCGAGACACTGCTTTCGTGCCCGGATATGACCAGCAGCAAGGTGGTCAACAGTAGGGTACCGAGCCAGACGACCGGTAATAGCAGCACTTTGACCCACCACCAGGTGGCAAACCAACGCAGCGAGTAGATAAATGGGCGCCACGAGATGGCCAACATGATGATCCCGGTGATGCTGTAGAGCACCACGTTGGAATACATCAGAAACCAGCTGGGCATGGGTTCTTCAGCCAGCACATCATTGAAGCTCATTGGCGGGTGCCCGTAGGCTTGGGCACCGAATTCGGTGACCCCGGGAATCGAAAAGACTAACAACAGCCCGCCGAAGATAAACCCGCCGACATAGACCAGCAGGCCCAAGGCATCTCCCCAGTGGGGTTTGCCCGGATCGGAGGCGGTTTTATCGCCCCGCCGCGGTCCACCGGCGCGTTTGTGGTACTTCGGCCACTTCGTGTATTGGCCAGGCCATCCTGTCGGGTACGTACTCACCGGCCTCCTTTGAGGTCTTGCTGGGTTTGGGCAGTATATAAATCATGGTACATTCCCCCGGCGTCCAATAGCTGCTCGTGGGACCCCTGTTCCACAACATTGCCATGATCCATGACTACGATGACATCAGCTGCCCGGATGGTGGACAACCGGTGAGCGATCACAAATGAGGTGCGCCCCTGCTGCAATCTCGCCAGGGCTTCTTGGATGAGGGCTTCAGTGCGAGTGTCTACCGATGACGTCGCCTCATCAAGAATCAGCAGACGCGGATCCGATAAAAATGCCCGGGCAATGGTCAACAGTTGACGCTCCCCGGCCGAGATCGCATCCGAGTCCAGGCTAATCTGGGAGTCATACCCCTCGGGCAGCTGGCAGATGAAATGGTCGGCGCGGGCTGCCTGGGCGGCGGCAACGATTTGCTCATCGGTGGCGCCCGGATTGCCATAGGCAATGTTGTGTTTGATCGAGCCCGAAAATAATACGGCGTCCTGTAGCACCATGCCGATGGGCTGGCGCAGCGAACTGCGCGACACCGTAGCAATATTGGTACCATCCAACAGAATCTGACCGGCATCGACGTCATAGAAACGCATCAATAAATTGACCAGGGTGGTTTTCCCCGCCCCGGTTGGCCCCACGATGGCCACCAGTTGACCGGGCTCAACCCGCAAATTCAGGTCTGTGATCAGTTCGTTTTCGTCATAACTAAACTCCACGTGACGGAATTCCACGGCGCCGGTTACCGCGGGCAGTTGGGCCTCGGCGTCGTGTTCTTCCTCGGCGTCCAAGAATTCAAAGACGCGTTCGGCCGAGGCCACCGCAGAGATGATCATATTGGCTAAGCCGGCCAGTTGTCCCAGCGGTTGGTTGAATTCACGCGAATACTGGATGAAGGCTGTGACCGAACCAAGGGGTAGCGCACCGGCGGCAACCCGCAAGGCACCCACCACCGCGATGCCCACATAGCCCAGGTACGTCACCCACTGCATAATCGGGTGGATCATGCCCGAAACAAACTGTGCCTTATAACTGGCCTGATAGACCTCGTCATTGCGCGCATCAAATTCGGCGGTCATCGTATCGGTGCGGTTGAACAGCGTGACGACATCATGGCCGGTGAAAGCTTCTTCGATATGGCCGTTGAGCCTACCGGTATTGGCCCACTGGGCGGAAAACAGTTTCTGAGCGCGTTTACCAATAATACCGACGACGGCGGCAGCAATTGGTACCGCGATCAGGGCAATCAGTGCCAACCGCCAGGATATTGAAAACATCATGATGGTGATGCCGATGATGGTCAGTAGCCCGGTGAGTAGCTGTGAAACGGTTTGCTGAACGGCGGTTTGAATATTATCGACGTCGTTGGTGGTTCGGGACAGGAGGTCACCGCGCTGGGTGCCATCGAACCAGTTGGTGGGTAACCGGGTCAGTTTGCGTTCGATATCTTCACGCAGTGTGTAGGTAATACGCACACCCACAATGATCAAGATGCGGCCTTGCAACCAGGTTAGGGTCATAGCCACCGCGTACATACCTAGCACCCGGGTGATCAGTTGGCCCAGGCGTTGAAAATCGATCCCGTTGGAGTGAAACAACACGTTAACGGCCTCGCCAAGGACCAGCGGCGCCAAAACCTGCAGCACCACCGATACTACGGTGAGCGCCACCGCAAGAATCAGCAACATCTTATATGGCGCAAAGACGCCGGCCAATCGGCGCATGGCCGGCCAGAAGGCGCTGGGTGTGCGGCCCGGGTCGGTGGTTTCTGCTACGTCAACGCTGTCAGCCATGGCCCACCTGGGATTGCACAATTTGTTGATATACGCTGCTGGTAGCTAAGAGCTGATCGTGGGTGCCGGCATCCACGATCCGGCCGTGCTCCAGTACCAGAATATGGTCGGCATCTTTGATGGTGGCAACGCGTTGGGCCACAATCAGCATGGTCGCATCCAAAAGGTGCCGGGCTAACGCAGCGCGTAACGCAGCATCGGTGGTGGCATCCAGTGCCGAAAACGAATCATCGAACAGGTAGATGCTGGGGCCTGCAGTCAGGGCTCGGGCGATGGCCAAACGTTGCCGTTGTCCCCCGGATACGTCACTACCGCCCTGGGCAATCGAGGAGGCTAGCCCACTACCCTTGGCGGTTTCGCGCACGGCCACGAAATCTTTGGCTTGTGCGGTTTCAAGAGCCCGCCAGACGGCGTCGTCGGTGGCCTCCGGTGCACCAAATCGCAGGTTGGAGGCCACGGTGCCTGAAAATAGGTAGGCCTTTTGTGGCACCATCGAAACGATCTGGGATAGGGCTTCACGGCTGTACTGATGTACCGGTACCCCATCAATCAACACTTCGCCGGCACTGGTATCGGTTAGTCGGGGGATGAGGTTTAATAAGGTGGTTTTACCCGAGCCGGTCGAGCCGATAATACCGATGGTCTGGCCCGGTGCTGCAGAAAAGGAAATATCGGTGAGCACCGGCTCATCGGCACCGGGATAGGAGAAACTCACGTTGCGAAATTCGAGGTAGCCTTGCGTATTAGCAGCATCACGACTGCCTTCGGCCAGTTCTGGTTCGGTGGCCAAAACTTCGTTGATGCGTTTGGCTGCCACCATGGCGCGCGGGACCATCAAAAAGATCATGGTTGCCATCATTACGGCCATCAAAATTTGCAGCAGATACTGCATAAAGGCCGTCAGTGAGCCGACCTCGACTAGCCCATCGGCCACCCGCAATCCACCGAACCACAGCACAGCGGCGGTGGCACCGTGCAACACCAGTGAGATAACGGGGAATAGCACTACGAAGATTTTCCCGACGCCGATGGCCAGGTCGGTCAGATGCTGATTGGCTTTGGTGAAGCGTTGGGCTTCGTAATCTTCCCGGACAAAGGCCCGCACCACGCGCATTCCGGTGATCTGTTCGCGCAAAATGTGGTTGACGTCGTCAATGGCTTCTTGCATTTGCCGGAATAACGGCACCATTTTCAGTCCGGCAAACACCATAATCGCCACAATAATCGGTACCGCCACCCAGACCAGCCAGGACAGCCCGGCGTCCTCGCGTAAGGCCATAACCACACCGCCCACGGCCATAATGGGCGCCAGCACGAGCATGCTCATGGCCATCAACATAACCATCTGTAACTGTTGGACGTCGTTGGTGGCCCGGGTGATCAGCGTTGCGGGCCCGAACTGGGACATCTGGTGGGTGGAGAATCCCGAGACGCGCCGGAAAATGGCCGCACGCAGATCCCGACCGATTGACATCGCAACCCGGGCCGAGAACCACACCGAAGAAACCGATGCGGCCAATTGCACCAGGGCCACAGCCAACATGATGCCACCCAACCGCCAAATGGTGGCGGTGTCGCCGGTGGCAACGCCGTCATCAATAATTTTAGCGTTGAGGGCGGGCAAAAAGAGGATCGCGCCCACGGTTAGAGCTTGTAGCGCGATCACGGCCAATAGTTGGCCACCATAGGGGCGAGCAAAACGCGCCAAAAGTTT
The DNA here is from genome assembly GCA_019113675.1 of Candidatus Yaniella excrementigallinarum. Lineage (GTDB taxonomy): Bacteria > Actinomycetota > Actinomycetes > Actinomycetales > Micrococcaceae > Yaniella > Yaniella excrementigallinarum. The sequence goes on along the minus strand of DXHA01000099.1, from coordinate 7,426 downwards.
GAGCAAAGGCGTTCCTACCGGGTTACGGGATTTCTACGGTGGACCATTCATACACGTTTTTATTGCGTATCGATACCAGGTCGATGGCGTGACGCTGCAGCTGTCGTTCGGCCTCAGTTTGTGGTTGCCAGCTGGGTACCGGTTCGGCTTTGCCATCGCCGGCAACCACCATAATCGCGATGGATTGCGCCACCGGTTGCAGGTCGCGCTGTTCCGCCTTGCCCGACCATGCGCGCACTACCAAATAGATTGAACGCTTAGTGGTGTGCACGATGCGGGCTTCGATTTCGACAATATCGCCAACATAGACGCCCTTATAAAACTGCACGCCACCAGCAAAGACCGCAACCGTGGGTTTTCCTGCCCAACGCGACGCGCACACAAAAGCAGCCTCATCCAGCCAGTTCATCAAGGCACCACCTTGCAGACGGAAACCCGGGGTGACCTCGGCGGCATGGGCGATAAAACTCAATAAGACTACTTCGGCGGTAGTCTCCGATGGTTGCGGGAATGACACCTGTACCAGCGCGTCCTCACCGCGAGCATGTTCAATCGCACGAGTTTTGGCAATGGCACGACGACGATGCCCCGCTTCGGTCCGGGGCTCCCATTCTTTGACCACTCTGGGCTCGCCTTGGGCATCAATGGCTTCGTATACGATAACCACCCAGGTGGCCACGGTCGGTTCGCCGTCGTCACCCAAAACCTCCGGCAGTGCCAGCCGGGCCTGCACGTGCACCTGTGTGCCTTCGGTATATATCAGTCTGGCCTGAGCCGCAATCTGGGTGTCCACCGGCACCGGATGACCGAACCGCATATTGCCTATATAGTTCGCGACCACGTTTGAGCCGGCCCACGTAGCCGCAGAAGCATACCCGGCCTTATCCAACCAGCTCATAACCGTACCGGCGTCCACGTAACCTGAGGGATGATCGTACGCTTCAGCCCGGAAGTGTAACGTAATTGAACTTCGCGAGCGCATAATTCCTAAACTACCACTTGATCTTGTGTGCACAATAGAGTCATGTCCTTTTCTACACAGCCATCCGCTAATTCTCCCGATCACTTTGCTAAACCTGTAACAACCCGAATCGCCGCGGCCGTTGAAACGCTGGGCTACACCACCCTGGTCGACTGGGCTATGCGGTTACTATCCGGGCAGACTACGCCCGGGGCCGATTCCGACCCAGATATCTCTTTGCTAGGCGGCATGGACGCCATCGAACCGTATATGGGTCGTGTTTGGGCAGGTCAAGCCCTCCTACATGCTTGGCATCATAAGGCCGAGCCCGTAGTCAAAATTGCCTTCGACGACGATGAATGGCAGGTCCGCCAAATTGCTGCCGAACTGACCGGATATCATCGGCTCGACTATGTTGATGAGCTAGTGGAGCTACTGACCAACGACGCCTACCCGTATGTACGTATTGCTGCGGCTCAGGCACTGGGGGCAACTGCCACTCCTCGTCATGATGTAGCCATCTATCAGCTGCAGCGACTGGTCATGGATCCTAATACTCTGTTAGCTGCTGCAGCCGAAGATGCCCTTGGCGAAATTGCAAACCGTCATAACCGCCCAGACTTAGCCATCGCTCCGCGCTACTAAACTCTTGCCTGGTTACTACCTACGTTCTACGGTGCTGCATACCTCCTTCTGATCAACTGCCGCAATGCCCTGTCCTACTGTGCGTTGGGACGGGGCATTTTTTGTGTCCTGAAACACTGATGTGCCTCATCCAAGCTACACGATGCAGACCGGCGTTTCCGCAATACTGTGGAAAACATTGTTATTGAGTTAAGTTATCCACAAATTGATAGACACGCATAAATATATTATGCGTTTATGTTAACCAACATAAACAAACATTAAAGTATTATTTAATACACTAAAACGCTTGCGATCGAGGAGCACTTGGGATAAAATAGAGCTAATAACTGATCATCATTTCTATACCCCCGTCTTTAGGTCACTACTTTCGTTTTTATTTGCGCTCAACCGGAAGGCCCCGTCGTGGACCAAGCGTCAATCTTCACTAATCTCGGCGAACCCTTATCTTTGGAAGCCATCAATGAAGAAGCTGTTGACGATATGACTGTGGGCGAATTGGCTTTTGCCAGCGCCTTTTTTAGTCAGCGATTATCTGAACGTTTGGCTCAGCCAGAGTCCTTAGCAGAAATAGCCACATTCCATAAGGCAACCGGCGCCGATTGGTCCGGCCACGAAACACAAAGAATCGGAGAAGATGCATCGTCACGGGAACCTGTTGCCCCGCAGAACCACGTCGACACTTTCCCAGCGTTGATGGCAATTATGGCCAAACAAGAACGCACCCAAGAAGCTGCGATGACTAATCTGGTACGGAAACTAGATGTCGGCATAAAGAGCCAGGAAGCATATCTTGGCGTACCAGAAGGAATCAGAGGCTTCCGCGAAACGAAAGAAGTTCTCCGCCAAACCCTGCGCATGTCTGGACATAGAGCTAACCGCATACTTGCACGAGCAAGATACGTTACACACACTGCTGATGTTGATCGAAGCACAGCTGACACAAACCCCAAACTGCCTGGCCTTGCGGCATCATATGCTGCCGGTAATATTCCCAGTGAAAATATAGATCGAATCATCCAGATGGATGAAGATCTGACGAAGTATTCCACAGCAGTGGGCCAAACGCCGGATTATAAAGACGAAGTACTGCAAGCCTTCGAGCCAACGTTAGTAGAAGCCGCCGAGTCCGTAACTCCGGAAGAGATTTCGCAGGCTAAGCAGCGGTGGTTGGAACGCATTACTCATCACATCGACGCTGATGGACCACCGCTCTCCGAAACATTAAAAAAGCAGCCAGACAATGCGCTGCAACTACGCACACATAAAGACGGCTCCGCCACGGCCTCCATGCATATGGACCCCGTGTGGACTGCGGTGGTCAAAGAGTTCCTCAATACAAATCTCAATTACAAGGGCAACAAACCACTACTGCCCGAAAATATTGAGAATCTGTACAAGGCAGCTGCTGACGCAAAATCAACTCAGCAGAACGAGTCACGCGGCTATAAGGAACCGGCCGATACTCGCGAAGAACAAGACTACGATAGCCAAGCGTTCCATGATACGGCTTCCGAAGCGCCAGCTGAAGAACCCCCACTGGATGATCCGGTTGACCCAGAAACCGTCACCACCAAAGATGCCGATGACGGCACCGGTACAAAGCAACAGCTCTATTGGATTGATAAGCTTTCTCGACCACAACGAGCAGGAGCTGTACTCTTAGGAGCCCTATATGCAGTGATGAGTATGGATCCGGAAGAAGCAGCAGCTAAACGGGCTCACGGCTCAGCCGCAAAACTCGTTATTGTCCAAGATATAGAGACAGCACACACTACACTGGGCCTTCCTCGAATACCGGAAGCTGTGCGAAGACCGCGGGGGCCCGATGGGTTGGCCCCAACAGTTATAAGACGGCCCAATCCAGATGAACCAACCTTTATAAGCAATGGGCACACGGGAACGTGGACGCCCTACCAGTCCGAAGCTGTTAATATCGGACCTGTCCATCCCCAAAATGCACGAGACTTGCTCTGCGACCTAGAAATCGTAGGCCAAATTTGGAATGGCCAAGATACAGTGCTCAATGAATACCGCACCAAACGACTATTCACCACAGCACAACGCAAAGCCATTCTTGCCCGTGATAAAGGCTGCCAAGCGCCCGGCTGCACTGTCCAGGGAACCTACTGCCACTGTCACCATGACAAGGAATGGTCCAACGGCGGCCAAACGAATGAAGACAACGGTATAACTCTTTGCGCGCATCACCACGCCGACATCCATAATGGCAAATGGAGCATCCGCAAAATAGACGGCGTAACCTACTTCCAGCCGGCTAAATGGGTTGATCCGTATCAGCCGCTCTTACGCAATCTGTACTGGAATTTCTAACAACACCCTTTATCCGATGTTCAACTGATCCGCCAACACCTGCAGAGTATCCAGTCCTGTAAGTTCTTGACCCTGAAGCTCGACCTCTAACACCGGTGTCTTCTTCAACGCACGCTGCAACGTGGAAAGGTGCTCAGTTTCTAATGCCCGACGCTGCGACAATATGCCTTCAGAACCCTCAGGAGAACGACGATTCACTATCACACCGGCAACAGGAATCTTCGCCTCCTCCAACTGCTCTTTTAGCTCCAACGTCTCGGCAACAGGCAGGCGTTCCGCTAACGTCACGATCACAAAACCCGTATCACGCTTCGACGTCAACATTTTATGAAACTGCGAAAATAAGTGGCCACGGCGTTCAAGGATCTGGCGCACCTTGGCATTACGCTGTGCCACCGGGCCGGTATCCGGTTCCTCAGCACTGCCAGGCAACGCTTGCAGCGCTTCGTGGAACTGCGCCGTCTTCTTTGCCCGACCCATCATCCCCTCAGCCCAGACCGTCAGCACCTGTGGCATCTCTAGTAACCGGATCGTATGGCCCGTTGGGGCGGTGTCAAAAATTACCGTATCCCAGCTGTCACTGGAGTCAAGGCTCAGGCGGGCAATCCGCTCTAGCAAGGCAGCTTCGTGAGCGCCTGGCGAATCAATGGCCTGTCGAAAATACCGGTCAACTTCCTTATGTAGGTGCTCCGGCATCATCCTACGAACCGTATGGGCAACCTCATCGAAATGCTCCCGCGAGGTCTTCTCCGGATCAATTTCTAAACCCGCCAACCGATCCTTGAATAGCCAGGTGACGCTATCGCCAATCTTGGTGCCCCATAAATGCCCCAAGTTATGTGCCGGGTCAGTTGACACCAACAACACCTTGGAACCACGCTCCGCCAGACAAAGCGCGGTAGCACTGGCCATAGTGGTTTTACCTACCCCGCCCTTGCCACCAAAAAACACCAGCCGACGGTCAGTTAGCAACATGAAATCGTGTCCAAAGGTGAATGCTCCATGCCCATCCGAATGTGCCACTGGTGGAAGCGCTCATACATAATCGGCATCAGCTCAGCCGTATAGTACGTCGCCGGGTTTGGTACACCCAGCGCCTCCGAAAAGACCATCATCATGAACAGGTCTTCTTCATCCCGGGCAGTCCGAGCAAAGGTCTGACGATACGGGCCGGCATAAAATTCGTTCAGCCCGTCTTTGAAAGCCACTAGGCGATCCTGCCACCGGCCCCAAGCGGAACCGGCAGCAGGTTCTGGTTTGATCATACAGAGGTCCCTGCTTCAATATCGGTCATTTCTTCATCCAGATCCAATGGCTGGTTCCGGGTGCGAATCATACTGCTCACTGAAGCCACCACGACCCAAACAGCTGCAATCAATATGATCACATCGATAACGACCAGCAACCAGTTGCCCGCAGCAATGAAGGTACCCAGCTGGATAATCGCAGCGTACATCGAAACGAAGAACACGAAAACCAACGGGATAATGACCGGCCACACTGGCCGCTTGATGCGCAACAAAATGATCGCCAGAATTGACATCGTCAACGCCGCCAACAACTGGTTTGTAGTACCAAAGAGCGGCCAAATGACCATGCCACCGCGACCGTCGCCGCCCGCTGAAAACGCCAAACCGAAGCCCGTAAGCAACGTAATCAGCGTAGCCATCACAACATTGAGCTTCACACCAAATAGTTCAAAAATTTCGGCGGTGACAAAACGCTGCAGGCGCACGCCGGTATCCATCGTTGTGGCGGCGAATAGTACCGCCATGGTGGCAAGAATGGTCGCAGATAAACCTTCCGGAATTGCCAATCCCTGGTTAAGGATTCCACCGCCGGCACTCACGAAGGCAGCCGCTCCACCGTCTTCAAAAGCAGAATAAACTTCTTCCCAATCCGCCAAGGTTCTGAAACCAGACGTCGTCGCGATGATCGTGCCCAGCGCTAGCAGGCCTTCACCAACGGCACCGAAATAGCCCACAAGCCTGGCATCGGTTTCCTTATCGAGCTGCTTAGATGAAGTACCAGACGAGACGACCCCGTGGAACCCGGAGATCGCCCCGCACGCGACGGTGACGAACAACAACGGCATAATCCCGGGCGTACCCTCCGGAACATTGTGATTAATAGCCGGTGCGACAACTGTGGGATTCGAGAATAGTACCGCCAAGTACAGCAGGCCAAGACCAACGAATAGTTGCAGCCCGTTGATGTAGTCGCGCGGCTGCAGCAGCATCCACACCGGCAGCATCGAGGCGATACCGGCGTAGAGAAACAGCACAATGATCCAAAATGCCGCAGACGACATACCCAAAATGGTTTCAGGAAGTTCAATGGGGAACTGGTTGCCCAGCACAATCAGGCCGTATAACAAAGCAACACCCACCACGGAGACTACCGGCAGACTCCATTTCAGCCGGTAGATGGCCTGACCGATCAACAGCGCCACAACAATGGCGCCCCAGACCGGGATGACCGCCGTCGGGGTGGAAATGAGCAGGTCTGCAATGACGACGGCGAACACCGCGTTGACCATCAACAACAAGAAGAAAATGACCACTAAGAATAGGATCCGGCCCGAACCGCCAATATAGCGGCCCGACAGTGTGCCGATGGAGCGGCCTTTGTGGCGGGCTGATGCCCACAGCGCACCCATATCATGCATGCCGGCGAAGAAAATGGTGCCGAGCGTGACCCACAAGAAGGCGGGTAACCAACCCCAGATGACGGCAACGGCAGGCCCAACAATCGGTGCTGCACCGGCAACCGAGGTGAAGTGGTGGCCCCACAACACCCATTTATTACTGGGGACATAATCGACCCCGTCTTGGTATTTATGTGATGGCGTTTCATAATCCGGGCTGAGCTTAAAAACCCGTTTCGACAGAAAACTGGAATACAGAAAATATCCCAGCACCATCATGGCGACGCCAACCACAGCCATGACTAACGACTGCATATGTCTACTCCTTCAGATGAGGTGAGGTGTGTAAAGTATTCTATCTCTCACCGTGAAGTACGTCACCGTTTGACGGCGATTCTCGCAAGTCAACCGCTAACTGTGCGGGCGGCCCTGGGGCATTTCATTGGCTGCCACAGCGGGAAATGGCTTGCCGTCATTATATTTTTCCTCTAAACGTTGCACTTCTTTCATGACCGCCCGAATCACAAATTGACTCAACGAGCGGTGGCCTTCGGCAATCATGGTGTGCAGTACTGCACCGCGCAACCGGGCGGTGTCCTCGGGCTGTTGGTAAAAGCTGACCTTATTGGGATGTCGGCGTGGCGCGGTCTGGGGGTTTTGCAGCACCTCTTCGGCAACATCCGTTGCTTCGCCGTCGTCGTCCTGGGGCTCATCGGTAAATGGCTCCGGGATGGTCATGCCAATGTCGAAGGCGCCCTGAGTAGTATCGGTGCCCTTATCGGTTGGTTCAGTGGTCGACTCGGTCGGTGCCGGAACATCTGCCGGTGCAAAATCAAACA
>DXHA01000098.1 GCA_019113675.1 Candidatus Yaniella excrementigallinarum | reverse complement strand
ATCCGAACGAACCAGACCGGTTCCGGTGACAACACCCCCCTGATTATGGACAACTGGGGGCAACTATCATGCCGGAACCAGCCACTTCTAGACCCACAGTAACGGGAGGCTGTTGTCTCGTCCAAGGGCGGCTCCAAGTGTACTAAGCAACGAGTTGGTAAAGATCTTTGCGGTCATGCCAGTCGTTCTAGACGTGGCTCACAATTCCGAATGGTTGTGGCAATATACCCCTCGCCAGTCTTCCAGTACTGATCATGGGAGAACGTCAAGCGCCCGCTTGGTTGCCGGATTCGACATGTCCCGTAGCGTTATGGAGAAGTTCTTTTTTATTGGCTTCTTCTATGAGGTATGAAACGAAGGCCGAACATGCAACGACCATATATTTAGCGAGGGACTGGTCCGTACCTGCCGCATCATTTCCGCCATGTCGAACTCCAGGTTCATCAGAGGTCCAGCCGTACATCTTTTGCCATGCTCCTTTGAGAGCTGGGTGTATTGTCAGACCTACTGTTTCTAACTTGTTTAAGCCATCCCCGAGAGTCTTTCCCGTTGAGAATGTCCTGACTATGGCTTCGACTGCTGAAATAGATTCTTTAATGGAGTTTGCGTAATCCGGTGCTTGCCGATCAGATAGTAATGAAATGGCCTGATCAAGATGATGCTGAGCGCCAGCGAAATCTTGAGATTGTTTCAGTGCTTCTTCAATAGCTGTAACGTCAATACGGGATGCAATTGGCGTGGTTTCATTTCCGATGAAACGGTATCCGACTAGGTATTGCTCAAAAACATTGTTGAGATATTCAATAAGCGTAGGTGCGAGACGTTTGGGACGCACGTTATCAGGGTCATCAAGGCGTTTCACGATAACCTCGATGAGATCCAGTACATCGAACCATTCAGCTTTCTCTATATTCTGCTTTATTATCTTCCATACCGAAGCGACACCACCCATCTCCTCCCTTGCACCATGGAATGACGGGTCCAGAGGTAAGTCAGGACGTCTTTTTCTGATGTGTCTATCCCGTAGGTGTCCTCGTTGACGGCGTTGAACACGTCTTTAACTACCAGCATGGTATTCCACAGCGCCGTTCGAGCCTCAGAGTCAAGATGCTCGACCTGGATGATGGTGCGAGGTGCACGTTTTCCGATGCGTTCTGCGAAAGGTGCCATACCTGTATGCTACTGAAAAATTCAGCAGCGCAATCTTATAGGTGTCAAAGAAGGTATACAACCATTGACCACTCCCCGCACATCTGCCAGAATGAATACAACAAATACATGTATTCATTCGAGGTGATGAGCGTGGCTACCAGCATCAGACTCACTGACGAACTGGAACACCGGATCAAGAAATTAGCCGCCACCACTGGCCGATCGCAGAGTTTTTATATCAACCAAATGATCGAAGACGGCATAGACCGGGTAGAGCAAATCTATGGCATCATGCACGAAACCGAACAGTATCAAGCAGGCGATTTACACACCTACAGTTCAGACGATCTAAGGCACGAGCTTGGCCTGGAGCGTTGAATGGTCACCAGAAGCACGAAAAAACCTCAAAAAACTCGACCCCCAAGTAGCTCGTGAGGTCCTGGACTACATGGACGACATCGCCACCGGCGATCCTCGTCGATTCGGCAAACCCATGCGGCACCAACTCCGCGGCTATTGGCGTTACCGCATTGGCAACTACCGGGCCATCACCAAACACTACGACGACACACTCGTGATCTTCGCCGTCAAAGTCATGCACCGCTCCAAGATCTATAAAGACCACTAGACCCCTGAGTTCAGAAATCTAGTCACAACGTCGGCCACGACCGTGGCGACTAGATTTTCCGCATAAGGAAACAGCAGACATTGCCAGATCCGAAAAAGCAACCCCAAATACAACAATCAGGGTTCCTCGTGTGACACGCGTGTAATCGCTAACCACCCAAAACCGGTATTTTTGCGGTAAAAGAATGGTATTTTTACCACAACACTTTCCGGTACTAAGCTAGTCTCAGCTTCATTCTGTTATTCAATGATTGATCCGGAGCGACGTAGCGCGTTATATAACGTCTGCCGAGACACCTCTAAGGTGGCAGCGACTTGGGTTTTGGGGATGCCCATATCAATCATCGCTTGAGCTTGTTCTAGTTCTTTGGCCCCAAGTTTCGCCTGCTGGATATATTTACCTTTCGCCTGTGCTAATGCGATGCCTTCGGCCTGACGCCCCCGAATACGCTTGCGTTCAAATGCAGCAAACGCCGCCGCCCCTTAGGAACCATGTCGGGCATTGTGGCGTAGTGGCATCAGGAGGTTAAGTCTTCGTGCCCGGTGTAGTGGTCTGGTAATGACTGGTCTATGGTAGATCCCTGGTCTTCGTCGACTGAGACCTCGATCTGGGAGTCAACCCAGTCCGCTTCGCTGATCGTTATCGCCCGGGTTGCTAACGGTTCAAACGTGTCCTCGTGGTCACCTTCTAAGGTGCGATCAATGGGCGCGTATTGGTCTGCCAAATCCGTTTCAGAGACTTCAATGCGGTTGCCATACTTGTCGGTCATATCAGCTCCTATACTGTGCTGGGCCCGCAAGCGTGCATTTTCGTCTTGCAGATTGAGGATAACGCCAACGCCGGCAAGGTTAATACCGTCATCAACCAGGGCAACGATGCGTTCAAGGCGGTCAATATCGTAGTTGCTATACCGTCGAGTTCCTCCCGCGGTGCGGTCTGGCTCAATCAAGTGGCGTGTCTCGTACAGTCGTAAGGTTTGGACGGTCGAGCCTACCTTGGAGGCCGCTGTCGAGATGCTATACACCCCACGATATTCTGCTGATACTGCGTCTGAGATACACTCACACCCCTTCAGTTGCATTTCTTTATCTAGTATGGTACAACAAAACTATATCGATGGCCATAGATTATACCATCTGTTGGACATGAGCGGAAAGGAGTTCGTAATTATGCTGATGCGCACTGATCCGTTTCGAGAATTTGACCGCCTAACCCAGCGCGCTCTGGGAAGTATTGGCACCCGGGCCCGTCCAACGGAGATGCCAATGGATGCCTGGCGAAGCGGTGACACTTTCCATGTGGAATTCGATTTACCGGGCGTCGATACCTCCAGCATTGATCTAGATGTAGAACGCAACGTTGTGACCATAACAGCCCAACGTCAACTACTGGCTGACGATGTGGAAATGCTTGCCAATGAACGCCCCCGCGGCACCTTTAACCGACAACTCGTACTCGGCGACAACCTCGACACGGAGCGCATCTCTGCTACCTACGACAGTGGTGTGCTGGCGCTAACGATCCCTGTTATTGAATCGGCCAAACCCCGCAAAATTGAAATCACCAGCGGCGACACCGGCCAACAGTCCATTACCACCTGACACCGCGGGTTGTTTCCAATGCCCCCCTTGGGGGACTAAACCAGATCAACCAACAACATGCCGTAGGAAGGAGGCACCATGAATCCGCTAACTATGCATCAAGACCTGTGGCCAACTAGCACCATTGATGATATCGCCAACCCAACAGGTAGCGAACAAGACGATTTTGATTGGGTAGCTGTCATGGAGCCACCATGCTAAGCCAGCAACCTACACCACCTCGGCAAACACCGATCAACCTGAAATACTCTATGCCAGCTGACCGAATCCGACCAGCCAGGAGGTGATGCTACAAGGCTATCTTCGCATAAACACCACTATCTTGCTGACACACAAAAATCATGACCACGCTTGCACCAGAAGGTACTGCATGGTCATTACTCAAACTGGAATATTTTAATGCAATGTGGCGGGTCTAGGAACCGTTCGACTCCTAGACCCACCACATTTATCAATTGCTCATTCCATTACAGCACTGAGCTTCCTGACCTCGACCACACCCCTCAAGAAACTTCCGAACAAGGCCGGTCAGACTGTGAAGTCGATAACGTCAGAACAAAATTCTGATGCCACCCATGACGAGGGACCGAACAAAACTCAGAAAGGTTCAGCCACTTGGACTCCACAAATCAGTCATCAGCCACACGTTGCAACGCGTTATACAACGTCTGCCGAGACACCTCTAACGTAGCTGCCACCTGAGTTTTCGGGATGCCCATATCAATCATCGCCTGAGCTTGCTCTAGTTCCTTGGAACCAAGTTTGGGCTGCTGAACATATTTACCCTTAGCTTTCGCTAGCGCAATACTTTCGGCCTGACGCTCCCGAATACGCTTGCGTTCAAATTCAGCAAACGCCGCCAAAATACCCAACATCAACGAATCCAACGGCGAGGCACCATCACGATCCACCGTGATATTCTCACTGACGAACTCCACAGCAGTACCCTTATCCGTCATCTCAGCCACCAAGTTATAGAGATCTCGCGTATCACGACCCAGCCGGTCCATCGACGCCACCCGAACCGTATCCCCATCACGGATATAATCCAATAACTCTATTAACGCTTGCCGTTTGGCTCGGGATTTGCCGCTGATCTTGTCAGTAAAAACCTTATGACATTGACCTAAGACCTCTATTTGCCGACCCGGGCTCTGATCTGCTGCACTAACACGCACATACCCAACAACCTGTCCACTCACAACTAAGACCTGACCTCACAAACCTGTCCAACACACAATTTAGAACCCATTGTGACAGCACAACCTCGTGAAGGCCAAGAGTGTGTAAAAGGGTATACTCGGTTAGATAGCGCATTGTTAAAGGCTGACTCTTAAAATTGTGGTTGCTTCAAGCACTTCCACCAGTGTGTGATTAAAGCGGTTTATTCGAAGAGCGAGTTCGAAACAGTTGACACAGAGCCCACACCAACACGATGGTGCCCAATATAATAATGATCCAAGGTGCTATCAACGATTTGTTATCGGTACTATCGAACAGCAGTAATTGCGCCGAGATGGTCAGCAACATGGAAACGACAACTATGCCGCTGACGATTCGAGAAGGCTTACTCTTCATGTTCGACCGCATGGGGCACATGTTCGCAGTTTGGCTATTGTGTATCAGAAGACAAATCCCCGAAGTGGGCGAACTACAAGATAAACGCCGTTAAAAGGCAGGCACCAACATCACGCTGTTTAACCTCACCGTGGGCATCATCTTTGGAGCCATGGTTACTCTTCACAGCGATTGTGGCCCTACTGCCAGGCGACTCATACTGCAACACCGCAGCACACCTGCACCTTCACATCCTTGGGTGTGACTAAACCTAGGATCATCTGGTGGTTATGGGTCATCTATTCGAAAGATTTCACCATTGCGAGGCATTGCTCGCACTGCGGAACCGGTTGGGGACTTGGCTAAACTTTTGAGAGCGTCCTCGATTTCCCCGCTCAGTTCGATGTCGCGCCAAAGCATAGTGAGACCAGCAGCGGCGTGGGGGTTTGCCCGATCCATGAGTTGCACATGCAAATGAGGCACCGAAGAGTTCCCGGTATTTCCTACCTCTGCGATCTTGTCACCTACTTCAACCCGGACGCCTGGCCGAACAACGACAGAGCCTTGCCGGAGGTGGGCATACGCCGCGAAGGTTCCATCGTCGTGCCGGACGATGACGTGGTTTCCAAACAAGGCACGAACACCGAGTATGGACCGAAGAAACCCCTCGATCGTCACCATGAAGGCAATTGATTGCCATGTGTTTCGAGCAGCGTGGTCGTTACATTTGCTGTTGGTCTTAACGACTGTTCCTGGAGCCATTGAGTAGATATCGGCGCCGAAGGTAGGAAACTCTGGAGCGGGGGAGCTTCTCAGCGCATTCTGCACCATGGGTGGAGTATCAGGAGTGCTTGGCCAGGTAATATCGACTGCGGCGTATTGCCCGAGCCCACGCGTTCCGTGACTGGGCAAAGTCTGTCCGGGGCTGTTGAGCGCGACCCAATCACCACGAACCGGCGCCAGCATCTCGAAAGGACCGTGTGAGCGTGATCGTGGTGCTGCATTGATAAGTACCGACGACGCTACGACCACCAGGGCGATGGGCGTCGCCCAATCCACAGGAACCACGCCCATGATCATCATTGGGATCATCGCTAAGCAGATAATTAACAGCCATGACCACACGGGCCGTAGTGTCGCCAGTATTCGCATCATTGATTCACCGTCAGCAGGATCACCAGAATCGGTACCATAAGCAAACCTGACCGGGTGGAATCAGCCTCGGGTTTTGCGCAGGCTGAGTCGATATTGTTCGGGGTCGCGATTCAGATTCCCGGCAATTTGATGCACGAATGGCTGCATCAATAATTGCCCCAGTTGTACGAGCATGACTTGCATGACCTGATCCTCGGGATCCCGCGACGTCGAAGCAACCCCGTGACGACGCAAGTCTTTGATTTGTCGAAGCGCCATACGGGTGAAGCGTGCGGTCAGATCTGAGCCTTGACCGCCGGGTTCGATGAGCATCATGCGGCGCAGGTAGGCCACCACCAGTGGATTTTTGTTTACGTGATCCAGCAGTCTTTGGTCCAGGGCTTTGACGACGCCGTCAACATTGGCATCGACTTCCTTATAGGCGATCGCCTGTTCGATACCTGACAAAATGTCGTCCTCGACTGCTTGTATCAGCCCGGCTTTGGTGCCAAAGTGGTGGGTGATCAACCCAACTGTGACCCCGGCGCGCGACGAGATTGCCCTCATCGAGGTAGCATCGGCGCCGTTGAGAGCAAAGAGCTCCAGGGCAACCTGGCGGATGCGGGCCTTGGCAGTAAAGTCGGTGTTGAGTTCTGCAGTGGTCATATGGTCTACCTTTTGGATGTGATCGGCATCAGGTTTTGCGGGATTCTTAAACTCTTCTAGACGTCTAGATTGTACGGTATATTGTACAAACATATAGTCCCCGTGAACGCCATCACTATGAGGTGTATATGAAAGTCGTCGTGTTAGTAAAGCAGGTGCCCGACACCTACGAAAAGCGGGATATCGCATTGGACACCGGGATGCTGGTACGCCAAGGTGCTGAAAATGTGGTCGATGAGATTGACGAACGTGTTTCCGCCGTTGCTGCTGAGCTGAAGAAAGCCGGTACCGCCACCGAGGTTGTTGCCGTGACCATGGGCCCTGCCAATGCTGATAAGGCGATTCGCAAAGTCCTGGCGCTGGCAGCAGATTCGGCTGTGCATATTGTCGACGACGAGCTGGCCGGTTCGGATATGATTCAAACCGCTCGGGTACTGGCAGCGGCGGCCAAGGATGCCGATCTGATTCTTTCCGGTGCTGAATCCACTGACGGCGGTGGGGCAATGGTTCCGGCCATGATGGCAGAAATCTTAGGGCGACCACATATTCCATACGCTGACTCGATTGAAATCACTGACGACACCATCACCGGTATTACCAATACCGACACCGAACAGCTGACCTTATCGGCTACTACCCCGGCCGTTGTGTCGTTGACCGAAAAGGCCGGCGAACCCAAACTGCCCAACTTCAAAGCTATACGCGAGGCCAAGAAAAAAGAGATCTCCGTCGTCGCACCGGCTGATCTGGGCTTGGCAGCTGGGCCCGATGCCGCCTATGTGCGCAACGTGATGGTCTCGGCGGCTGAACGCCCGCCGCGTGAAGCCGGCCAAAAAGTTTCGGGCGATACCGCCGCCACACAGCTCGTCGACTTCCTAGCCACCCGGCATTTCATCTAAGGAGAGTACCCACGTGTCTAAAGTGCTCGCTGTTATTGCTCACGCTGAACCCACTGAAATCCTCGGGGCCGCCTCAACTATCGGAGAACCGGTTGCCGTGGTGACCTCCAGCCCGGATGCCGAAACCGTTGCGGCGCTAGGTGCCGCCGGGGCTACCGAAATTTTTGTCCACGAAGGCCCCACCGACCAGCTGGGCACCGCCGAGGCTGCCGCCGGAGTTGCTGCGATCGGCCATTACGGTGTTTCGCTGTTATTGATTGGTCATACACCGGTCAATGCCGCCATCGCCGGTCGGATTGCCATTGCAGCAAAAGGTGCGGTTGCCGCTGATGCCACCGGTATTTTCTGGGACGACGACGGACAAGAACCCGTTGTGGCCCACACCGTTTTTGGTGGGGATTATAATACCGAATCCACTGTGGAGGGCGGGTTGATGATTGTTACGATTCGTCCCGGTGCCATCGAAACCCAGGCCAGTGCCGTGGCCGAACCGGCAATTGTTCATTCAGATACCGAAGTAGAGGTGAGTTCCGGGCCAACGATAGCGTCGTCACAGGCCGTTGAGGTGACAGCCGACCGGCCGGCGTTGACGGCCGCCGATGTAGTGATTTCGGGTGGCCGCGGCATCGGTTCCGAGGAGAATTTCAAACTTATAGAAGATCTGGCCGATCAGTTCAACGCTGCCATCGGTGCTTCCCGTGCCGCTGTAGATTCCGGCTATGTGCCGCACAACCTCCAGGTGGGCCAAACCGGGGTTTCGGTCTCGCCTGATCTGTATATCGCCGTCGGAATTTCCGGTGCGATTCAACACTTGGCCGGGATGCAAACCGCTAAAACTATTATCGCCATCAACAAAGACGAAGACGCTCCGATCTTTGAGGTCGCCGACTTCGGTGTGGTGGGGGACCTGTTTGAGGTCTTACCCCAAATTGTTGATGAAATCTCGACCCGTAAAAGCTGATACCTATGTCGAAACGTCGCATGGTCGGGTGGCGTCCGCTTACCGTTGAAAACCAGCAGAAGCCGCCCGTTGCACAGACCGAGCCAGAGCCGGTAACCGAGCCGGAACCCGTAGCTGAGTCGGAACCCGTATCTGAGTCGGAACCGGTAGCTGAGCGCCCTATAGGGGCACCCGCCGAGACCTCTGCTCAAGATACTGCGGCACGGCCCCGTCGAATGGCCGGTTGGCAGCCGCTGAGCGTAGTCAATACCGCGGAACAAGCTGCAGCACCACCGGCAGCACCGGCACCACCGGCAGCACCACCTGCTGCTCCGGACGCAGCCGGGCCGATTCAGGATCCTAATGTGCCACGCCGTCGCATGGTCGGATGGACACCGCTAACGGTCGCAAACGACGCTCCAGTTGCACACGATATACCAGCTGCACACGATACGCCCGCTGCCGCACCTAGCGCACCCGCTGCGTCGTCGGAAGCTGCCACGGAATCGAAGGCTGCACCGTCACCACAAATTGCCGCGGCAGATCAAGAAGCAGAATCCGCACCGGCAGCTTCTGCTCCGCAGACAGACGACCTACCCCGTCGTCGCATGGCCGGATGGAAACCGCTGCAAGTTGGTCATCCAGGTGCCGTTGCCCCAGCAGCTGCCCAAACTGAATCGACGCCAGAATCCGTACCAACCCCGACACCAGCTGCAACCCCGCCAGCAGAGCCCGCGCCGGAACCAGATGTAACCATGCCGGATGTGGTAACCCCACCACCGGCCGAACAGCCTGCGGCAACCAAAACGGTTGAGAAAGATGTGGTCAAAGAACCCTCCAAGTTCCGCAAAATGTTCATCACATTGGGCATCGTCGTCGTCGCGGCCGTGGCCCTGGTGTTCATCGCCCAGTGGTTGCGCAGCTTAGACCCGGTGGCCAATTTTATTGCCACCTACGACGGCACGCCCACCCATCCTGCAGGCGTGGAAGCCGGTGTGCCCGGTTGGGTCGGCTGGAAACACTTTTTGAATTTTTTCATCATTGTGATGGTGCTGCGTTCCGGATTCATTATCCGCAACCAACAGCGCCCCGAAGCCTATTGGACGCCGAATCAAGGCGGGCTCTACTCGCCGAAACGTAACGCGCCGCAAAAGGTTTCAATCCAACAGTGGATTCACCAAACCTTCAATATTTTGTGGGTTGCCAACGGGCTGATCTTCTACGTGATGGTGTTTGCCACCGGTCACTGGATGCGCATTGTGCCCACCAACTGGGATATTTTCCCCAATATGGTCTCAGCGGGTATCCAATACGTCTCCCTGGACTGGCCCGAGGAACATTCTTGGGTGTATTACAACGCGCTACAACTGCTGACGTATTTCATCACCATATTTATTGCCGCACCGATCGCCATCATTTCCGGGCTGCGCTTATCCACCTGGTGGCCACAACAAGCCAAGCGCCTCAACAAGGCGTTTTCCTTGGAAGCTGCCCGCAAAATCCACTTCGTCACGATGCTGTATTTCGTGGTGTTTATCGTCGTGCACCTGTTCCTGGTGTTTACCACCGGGGTGCTCTCGAATCTGAACATGATGTTCACCGCCCGCAACGCCGACGACTGGCTGGGCATCGGCGTATTTGCCCTATCGGTGGCCGTCACCGTGGGTGTCGCCTGGCTAATCAAACCCATTTTCATCTCACCGATTGCCGAAAAGACCGGACAGGTCTCTACTCGCTAAGGAAAAAGTCATGATCCTAGACAACTACCACCCCATCTGGGAAACCGAAGAGCACGCCGATTTGCGCGAGATGGCCCGCGAATTCATGGCCAATGAAATCGTCCCGCACCACGATCGCTTCGCCGAAAATCACCAGGTTGACCGCGAATTGTGGAATAAGGCGGGCGAAAACGGCCTGCTACTGATTTCCGTACCTGAAGAATACGGTGGCGGCGGGGCCGATTTCTCCCATGAGGCCGCCATTTTATACGAACAGGGGTTAGCCACCGACGACGCCTGGGGATACAGCATCCACTCGACTATCGTCGCCCACTATATTTTGGCCTACGGCACCGAAGAACAAAAACAACGTTGGCTACCCAAAATGGCCACCGGGGAACTCGTGGCCGCCATCGCCATGACCGAACCCACCACCGGCTCTGATCTGCAGGCGATACGCACCAATGGCACCCGCGACGGCGATGACCTGGTCATTAACGGTTCCAAAACCTTCATCACTAACGGCACCCAAGCAAATCTTGTTGTCATCGTGACCCGCACCAATGACCAGCCAGGTGCCAGAGGTGTATCCCTGGTGGTCGCCGAAGTTGATGGGCTGGCCGGCTTCGAACGCGGCCGCGTACTGGATAAATTAGGCGGCCACGGTCAGGATACTCGCGAACTATCCTTTAGTGATATGCGTGTACCGGCCGCCAATATTCTGGGCGGTGACGACGGCGACGGCAAAGGGTTTGTCCAGTTAATGCAACAGTTGCCGCAAGAACGCTTAGCCGTTGCCATTACTGCTGTCGGTTCGGCTGAAACTGCTGTCCGCCAAACTATTGAATACACCAAAGAGCACAAACTCTTTGGTCAGACGGTTATGGACTTCCAGAACACCAAGTTCACACTGGCCGAATGCGCAACCGACACATTGGCGGCCAAAACTTTCATCGACTACTGCATCGCCGAACATGACAAGGGCAACCTCACCAATGAACAAGCCTCCGCGGCCAAATATTGGGCCTCGGATGTGCAAAACTCGGTGCTGGATCGTTGCCTGCAGTTATGGGGCGGTTACGGTTTCATGATGGAATACCCCATCGCCCGGATGTACGCCGGCGCCCGCGTCCAACAAATTTACGCGGGCACCAACGAGGTCATGAAAGACCTTATCGCCCGGGGTTTCTAACGGGACCATCCTGTGCATCCTCTTGCACGCCGTAACTATGGGACGAGCCGACGACGTCGCCGGATTTCCACTCTTCCCAGCCCGGCTGGTCAGCCATAAACGCCTCGATCTCCTCGGCGGTGGCCTCCAACTTCGGATCGTGTTTCAGATAATGCTTCGTCTCGCGAGCGATCAGACCTGACAGCACAAGCAGTCCGATGAGGTTCGGCAGCGCCATCAGCCCGTTGAAGATATCCGAGAATAGCCAAATTGGTTCAAGCTCGGCGGTTGCCCCAATGAATACCACCAGTGAGAAGAATACACGGAAGGGCATGACCAGCCAGCGGCCAAATAAGCGTTCGATGTTGCGCTCACCGTAGTAGGACCAGGCCAGTAGCGTCGAGAAGGCAAATAGTACCAACCCGATGGTTACCACCCAGTGGCCCCATTGCCCCGGCAGGCCATAACTGAATGCTTCACCAGTCATCAGTGCTGCGGGTAGTTGCTCCCCGGTCTCTGGATCAACTTGACTCCAAGTGCCGGTGGTAATAATAACCAGACCGGTGAAGCTGACCACGATGATGGTGTCAATAAACGTTTGCGTCATCGACACCAGCCCTTGTCGTACCGGGTGGCTCGTCTGTGCTGCAGCAGCCGCGATCGCAGCAGATCCGAGACCGGATTCGTTGGAGAACATGCCGCGAGCCACACCGTACTGGATGACAATGATGATCGCTGAGCCAACGAAGCCCCCGGTAGCCGAGGTACCGGTAAAGGCTTCAGTAAAGATCGAGGCCAGTGCGCCAGGCAGAGCATCCAGATTGACCAGCAAAATGTAGATAGCGCCTACGACATAGAAGACCACCATAAACGGGACCATTCCAGCGGTGACACGGCCGATAGATTTGATACCGCCCACTAGCACCAGCAGGACCATTACCGTCAGGATCAACCCGGTAACCCACAGGGGAATGGTCCAGCTGCTTTCCACATTCGAGGCAATCGCATTGGCCTGGGTCATATTCCCAATACCAAAGCAAGCGATGACGGAGAAAATAGCAAACGCTAACGCCAAGATTTTGCCGATGGGGCCACGAATACCGCGCTGAAGATAATACTGCGGCCCGCCGGATTTCTCCCCGGCAGTATCGGTGCCTCTAAAGCGTACCCCTAAGAACGCTTCGGCATATTTGGAAGCCATGCCCAGCAGGCCGGTGACCCACATCCAAAATAAAGCGCCGGGACCACCGATACCGATGGCCGTAGCCACGCCGACGATATTGCCGGTTCCAACGGTGGCGGCCAGCGCCGTCGTCAACGCTTGGAACTGGGAGATATCACCCTTGGACCCGGGATCTTTTCGTTTGATAATGCCCAAGGCCAGAGCTGGAATAAGTTTCGTAAATTGTAATCCGCCCAAGCGGATGGTGAGATAGAGACCGGTAAGGAGAAGGAGTGGGATGAGTAGCCACGGCCCCCAGACGAATCCGCTGACCGCATCAAGAACTTCGACGAGATTATCCATAGGAATATTCCTCTTCATGGTGTGAGGTGTGCCACTTTATAACGGGTTAGCCTACCGGAGTCGAGCCTGGTTGCAACAGGCAACGCCGTCGCTTCACAAGTGGCAATGACTTCGCTAGTGTGTTGTACACCACAATTACTGCGCAGGAGTTTGCACGCCAAACACCCGTGTCATCACTCAATGAACGTGTCATCGCTCTATGAAAAGGAACAGTTATGTCAGCTGTCGTACATGGTTATCCATCCACAATGCAGGACGACTATCAGTTGAACATGGGCAGCCTGATTCGGCAGGCTGCGCGCTCCTACCCGGATACCGAGATCGTGCATCGTAACTCCAAAGGCGAGTGGGGGCGCACCACATATCAAGAAAACTTTGACCGCATCGAACGCGGTGCCGCCGCCTTAGCCAAACTTGGCGTTCGTGTTGGAGACCGCGTGGGCGTTATGGACTGGAATTCGCTGCGCCACTATGAACTCTACTGGGCGGTACCGGCCATCGGCGCCGTCTTCACCCAATTAAATTTGCGTCTGGGGACAGATGATCTGCGCTACGTGGTCGAGGATTCGCAGGCGTCGGTGATTCTGGTTGATGAGACCCTGGTGCCATTGATCGAGCCGCTGGCTCAGCAAGTAACCGGCGTGAAAACCTGGGTAATATTATCCGATGACGAAATTGAGCATAACCTGCCCAACGCGGTCTACTATGAGCAGCTCATCGCCGAAGCCGAGCCGCTAGATGAGTGGCCCAATATGGCTGAAACATCCGCGTTCGCCGCCGGTTATACCACCGGTACGACCGGCCGACCCAAGGGCGTGTTCTACTCGCACCGCTCTCAATACCTGCATGCCTATGCTTTTATCAATGGTTTGGGCGTCAGCTCTAGCGATGTGATCATGCCGATCACGCCGATGTTCCACGTATTGACCTGGGGGACCATTCAAGCCGCTGTCTTAGCCGGGGCAAAAATTGTTCTGCCCGGTCAATTCTCTGCTGAAACGCTTGGTGACATCACCGGTGCATTAACCGATGAAGGCGTTACCGTGACCAACGGCGTGCCGGCTATCTTTGCACCGATGTTGCAAGTGCTGCGTTCCAAAGGCATCAAAGATCTGACCGGTTTACGGCTTCTGTGTGGTGGTACCGAGCCACCGCTGTCGATGATCAACGAATATTGGGAAGAATTCCATGCGGAGGTTGTCCACGCTTATGGTGCCACTGAAACCTCGCCGTTGGTTTCCGTCAACCGCATTACCCCGTCAATGCGAGCCCATCTGACCGAGGAAGAAATCCAAGCTTACGGTTCTAAACAGGGGCGTATCCCCGTCAATGTGGAGCTGAAAATTGTTGATGGCCTCGGCAATGAGGTGCCCGCGGATGGTCAGACGGCCGGCGAAATGCTGGTCAAAGGTCCTTGGATTACTGCCAGCTATCACGGCATGTCCGAGGAAGAGCTGACCGATAAATTTGTGGACGGGTATTGGCGTTCCGGTGATGTGGCCACCATTGACGAATATTGTTTCATTAAAATTACCGATCGGCTCAAGGATGTTATTAAATCCGGTGGCGAGTGGATATCATCGATCGATATGGAAAATGCCATGGTTGGCCACCCCAAGGTAAACCAGGCAGCTGTTGTTGGGTTGGAACATCCCAAGTGGGATGAGCGGCCCTTCATGCTCTTGGTACTTCACGACGGCGAAGAGATTACCACCGAAGAAGTCCACGAGCACCTGCTGCAAAGTTTTGCCAAATGGCAACTGCCGGAACAGTTCCAAGTGGTAGATGAAATCCCGGCCACTTCGGTGGGCAAGATCGATAAGAAGGTAATCCGCAGCCAGTACGGTGACCTCTATCAGTCTGCGGCTTCATAAGTTGCAGACGCCGTAGTTAGTTTCGACGGATATGTGGTTCCACGCGGGCAATAGTTGCCGCCAGTGATAACGCCGTCGTCCCGGAAGTTGCCGGGTTAATCGGGCTCGGTGAAGAAACCAACTGGAAGATGAATCGCCCAGCTTCGCCTGCTGCTTCAATGCGGTGGGCGGATTCTGGGCGCCGTGGGTCTGCAACCAATTGGACTTTGACACGGCGCAAAGCCTGTGACCATGGTTGAGAGCCACGCGTGGCATAGGCAAGTGCGACCGCCACGTTCACATTGCCAGGGAATTTGTTGATGGCCTCGATTGGGTTGCCGACAAAGAGGGTTTCGGGTTCTTGAAGCTTTTCAAGTCGGGCTGCCTCGTCATCGGTCATCCAGGGTTGAATCAGCCCGGCCGGGTCTTTCGACGTTGTGATAGAGATGTCATTGAGCTGATCTGCAACGGCCTCTAGTATGTCGAAACCACCAATAGCGCCATTGGTGACGTGCAGGTGCGGCGTCATGAGAGCATCTGCTGTAGCAGGATCGGCAAGGGCACCAACAGAGGTGAGTACGAAGGGTTTCTGCACTTTTGGTAGGAAGTGTTTTGCGACGTCGACGCCGGCAGCCTCAACTACTAGGTCTGCTTCTGCAAGTGCTTGGTCGAAGTGTTGTTCCGTGATGAGCTTTACGCCCAGGGTTCCGCGCTCGCGGTGGGCGTCGATGTCACGCACCATGGCGGTGAACTCGTGGTCCAACAGCCGGACAATATGGCGACCAATGGAACCAAAACCCAACAAAAGTATCTTCATGTCTCTAACTGTAGTAGTAAACCCGCCAGCAAGTTTTCTTAGAGTAGTCGACGGTATGGTGTGGCGTTCTGCGAACATTATGCGCTATCTGTTACGGTGTTCACAGTTTTGCCACTGTTGAGAGATCTGTTAGGAACCGTTGAGTTTTGAATAGTTTCGATTTCGCGTCCTGGGTGCCCATATTAGCGATCGCCCTGGTGATTATACTTTTCGTGGGTTGGGGCATATCCGTCTATAACCGCTTGGTTAAATCCCGGAACGCGTCTAAGGAAGCCTTACAAGGTATTGATGTGGCACTGGAGATGCGGTTTGACCAGATCAAAGCTCAGGCTGATGCGGTATCGGGCATCGTCAAGAAAGAAGTCGATGTCATTTTGGGGGCTACGGCCTTGCGGACTGGACGCACTATTGAACAGCTCAACATGCAGGAAAAAACTGAGCTGAATGGTGCCATGGAGGATGCCGAACAACAGATTTTGGCGAAGGCCTCTGCGGCCGGTCCTGGTGCGTTGGTTTCTCGTGAGGATTACCCGACGATGCGGGGCCACGACAATGTCGAAATCATGCAGCGTACGATCAATGAGGTAGAAGAGCGGCTCCAAGCTGCCCGTCGCGTCTACAACCGTGCAGCCACGAAGTACAACACCAGCCGTGAGACCTTTCCTGCGGTGCTGATTGCTCGGCCACTTGGGTTTAGCGGTCACGAGCTGTTTGAGCTGACTGATAGGCGTAAGGAAACCGCTTATGATCTGAAAGGTTACCTGGACTAATGGAAATGCATCCGCGTGTATCGGTTCCGGATTTTGATACGGTCTGGACCAATATCGAAAAGCCAGCAGGTGACATTTCACAGCGCACCGCTTGGATGGGCCAGTGGCGGGGTAAAGGTCTGCTTTTGGCCATCCCAGTCTTTATTGGGCTGTTTTTAGTCCTGGTCTCGTTGGTGGCATTTTTTACAGATTCCGGCGTCCTTGGCTTGATTGCCTTGGTTTTAGCATTTCTCCTCATGATCCCACCGGCGTTCTATATGATGCGTAAGCATAAGGAAGCTTCAGAGGAGCATGCCACCGAAGTTGTGGCTCCCATGATGGATGAGCTGGCCAAATCCATGCGTGCCACTCCGCAGGTGGGTGAGGAAGCAACATTATCGGCGTCTTATGAGCCAAAGGGCGGTATGCCTCGAAGAGTACTGAGTGGTGCTGGTTTCATTCGAGATCCCAAAGCACGTCAGGAAGATTTCATTAGCGGGACTTTTGGTCAGACTCGCTTCATGTTATCTGACGTCAAGTGGGACACTTCCGAACTGGAGTCAAGCCCGGAAGCCAAGGCGCGCCGTGAGCGTAGACAACAACGTGATCGAGAACGTCGCCTGCGTGAAAAATATGGTCGCGATTGGAGGCGTCATCAGTATTCGTCGCGGTCGTCTGGTTCACTGCTTGATCTTCTGCCGTCCTCAGTAAAGGATGCGGTTAGGGAGAAGTATAAGGAGTTCGAGGAGTCGATTGACCATATCGGTCCGTCAATGATTGTTTTCGCCGCGGACTTTCACAAAGAATTTACCTCGAAAACTTATTTGCTGCCGAGAAAACCGCAGGAGCAGGCAATCCGTAACTTTGGTGCGGATAGTGCTGCACGTGGCGGTATGGAGCCGCTGCAGTTGGAGGACCCAGAGATTACTGAGCGGTTTATTGGTTGGACTTCGGATCAGGTCGAGGCCCGTTATTTGTTGACACCTGAATTGATGTTAGCAATTAGTGATGCCGCCGAGCGCATGGGCTCGGAACACATAGCTGTGTCGTTTCGGGGTTCGTGGATGTATTTTGCTGTCGCCCTGGATGAAGATCGTTTTAGTTTTCAACTCGATACTAACGACGACGGAGGCTACAGCGTGGCGAAGTCGATCTACGAAGATCTGGTGGCGTTTTTATCGCTGGTTGAACACTTCAACCTCAATACCCGGATCTGGTCGAAAGTGTAGTAACGCTGCGAGTCTCGGGGAACTGCGATGGTTCCCCGAGGGGTTGGTCGGCCTGTGACTAGACCTTCCAGTAGATGTTGCGGAGCAGTGGTCGAGATGGATCGAGCCAGAGGGCAGGTTGGAAGAATGTCAGACCATCCGTTTTTCGGATAGTCCATTTACCATTGTGCACGGCTGCATGGTGAGTTGGGCAGAGGGTGACGGCGTTATCGACATCGGTCTTGCCGCCGGACAACCACTCAATGATGTGGTGGATGTCGCATAGGGCTGCTGGTGTCATACATCCGGGCGCCTGACAACCGCGGTCGCGAGCGACAATGGCACGCCGCTGTGCTGGTGTGAATAATCGATAGGTCCGCTTCTGGTTCAATACGGTATCGGGGCCATTCCATATTTGGGCGACGATATCAGCCTCGCAGCCCAGTGGCTCTCCGTCTTTGGGATGCAAAGGGCCGACGTTAATTGCTTCTGATTGGAATTCCGTCCATGGGTCTCCACGTTTACCGGCGCCGGCACCGTTGAGCTTGATGGTTGGCGGGCGGATCCCGTCTGGACCGGGTGGCCGTTTGACTCCGTTTGGTAGGGGTAGCCCTAACATTTTGTGAGCGGTTTCAATGTCTTGGACTATTACTAGTTGAGCGTGAGCCCCGTGAGCTCGCTTGATCGCAGCTTCTGCTGGGTCCATGCTAAACAACATCCGGAGTGCACCAATGAGGTACGCTCCAAATTTTTGTCCTTCAGTCATCGCGTCAATTTGCTTCATGTATCCTGCGGTGACCGGGTTGCCGTAGTCATCTTCTCCCACGACTTCTTCTGGGTCGAACTTTGCGTCGTCTTCGTTAGTACTTGCATCGTCTTCGTTGCCGTCAGCAGCCGGGGTGTCCGGTTCGACGTGAAGAAACGCGGCAACGTCTTCTGGAATGAATGGCGCTTTGCCATCCCAGTTACGTTGGTGGGCCATCAGCGTTTTGAAAGCCGCAAAAACTGACGGGGTAGCGTGCATTGAGATGACGCCGCTGCCATCGCCGCAGTCCTTGGACTTGATTGCATTATCAGCTTGTTTTCTTAGCACCTGAGATGGTGATGGTCCATCGACATCAATTTCGTACGCGATGCGTTCCATCCAGCGATGCTTGGCCTTACTTAACGTATCGGGACTGGACGTTTCGGCCACTTCAATCAAGGTGGGTTCGAAGGCTTGTAAGACCACATCCTTATAATCGGTGGGCTTACCTACCTTGCGAGCGTACTTCGTAAGTTGTTTATCAAGATCGATAATCCTGTCAGCGTTCTCGCCTGTAATTCGACCTTGAGCCATTGCCTTCGCGAATGCCGTGAATTTTGGCTGCGATCTGGCATGTCGGTGGTCTTGTCCGTGGGCAGGCGCGAACCATGTAGCACGGTCTACCAGCTTGCTTGCTCTGTAGCCGCTAAACTGCAGCACTTCAACAAAATACTGTTTAGTGTTTCTGAAAGGCGTTTGTTCAAATGGGGTGCCCATATAGGTTGTGTGCTGTGATAGTCCGCGTTCAACATACCTAGCGTAATGGGCCATAACTGCATCGAAACCCCGATCGATCTGCTTCAGCATGTGTCCCATTCCTGGGATGCTGTCGCAGTAATTATCAGGCGGAGTGACTTTGATAATCGGTTTGTGCTTTTTGGTAGTCGAATCGTCATGAGGAGTTTGTTGCTCGTAAACGTCGACTTTAAAACCCGACCAGTCAGCTCCCGAAGCCTCCATATATACTGCAGTTTCGTTATAAAAGGTAGCCGGATTTGCGATCCGGTTCATCACTATGCGCATGAGCATTGTTAAGACATAGATAAGTTCGCCAATTGAGGCGCTCTTTAGGGCTTTCTGATTGAGGATATCTGTACGTACAGGCGAGCCGATATCGGGAAGGATTGGTGTTTCAACCACTGCAGAGCCCTCTCAAAGCCGAATAAAAATGGGTAGCAAGAGCCTCGAAAGCCAATAAAAGAGTCGGAACATAATCAAGTATTGCTCTTATTATACCCAACTGCCTTGGCTTATTCAATAGTATTAATGCTTTTTATTTACTTTAATGTTGTTATATGTTGTTATATAACATATAGATAGGACACGATAAGAGTGTTTCGGAAATAATGTGGATAGCCTCTACGCGTTGGGGAGTTTTCCACAGCTGCGTTATCGCGATTGTGGCAGATGTATAAAATGTGGCGTGAAAAGGCCCCGACGGTTAGTTCATAACCATCGGGGCCCGTTTGAAGGACTAAATAAAGCCTTTTCCGATTCAGAGTTTACGAAATTAGGTCACGTCGATATTGAATAAGGGGTGTTTCTTCACCAGCGGGTGTCCGTTCTACCTCGCGCGAGATTTCTTCAAATCCAGCCCGTTCGAGTACGTGTATGGATGAGTCGTTGCCGGCCACGGTTCTAGCTGTTATTTCATGTAGCCTACTTTGTTTGGCGAACGCCGCGGCGAGTTCAAGAGCGCCAATAGCGTGTCCATGCCCTCGAGCGTCCGGGTGTAGCCAAAACCCAACCTCGGCACTAGTAGAAGTGCAATCAAACAGCACAAGACTGCCCAAGAAAATGCCCGATTCATCAATGATGCTCAATAGCCCTAGGTCGCCCCGCTCAATACCTGACGGCGCCACAGTATTAGCCAGATGCCGCACATCTTGCGACGAGTATTCTGGCTCAGGGAGATGCCCAAATTGTTGGACGAGTGGGTCTTTCGTCCCGGCAATATATCGTTCGGCGTCGTCCTCGGCAAGGAGTCGTAGGCTTCGTACACCGTCAGTAATTGGCAGAAGTGTGGGATCTAACATGACCCCAAGCTACCAGACCGTGGCGGAGTAAAAACATGGGCCCGGTATCGTCATACCTCTGGTCTGACGGCAATGCCCCTTTTACTACCTGACTGTGGCCCGTCTACACTTGAGGCATGCGCTCAGACCTCATTGGATTCGGAACTTTAGTTCAAGCTGGTAAGGATAACCCAGACGCCTACCGGGCAGCGACACTTTCTGCCCTGGAGATCGGCTACCGCACACTTGATACCGCGCTGCGGTACGAAAACGAGGTGCAGGTCGGCCAAGCTCTGGCCCAAACCGATGTGCCCCGTGAGGATATCAGCGTCACTACCAAAATTCCGGGTCGCTTCCACGGATACCACGAGGCCAAAACCTCCATCATTCGCTCACTCAACGACCTCAACCAACCGTACGTCGACGCAGCGCTGATCCATTGGCCACTTCCCAGGTTGCATAAGTACGTCGACACGTGGCGGGCAATGATCGAGATGCGCGACGCCGGGCTCATCCGCACCATCGGTGTCTCAAACTTTCTGCCAGAACACCTAGAACGTCTGGCAGAGGATACCGGTGAAATGCCTGCCGTCAACCAGGTGGAGATGCACCCCTATTTCAATCAGGCCGAATTGCGTGGTTTTCATGCCGAGCACAGCATCCAAACTCAGGCCTGGTCGCCTCTTGGCCGGACCTCGGATATGATTCAAGATCCTGTGATCAACCGGATTGCCGAAAAACACTCGGCCACCGCCGCTGAGGTAGTACTGGCCTGGCATGTGCACTATGGTTCCATGCCGCTGCCGGCATCATCTCAACCGGAACATCAGCGCGCCAACCTGTTCTTCGACGTCATTTTAGATAACGACGACGTCGCTGCCCTGGACGGTTTAGAACGTGGCCGAATGTATCAACACCCTGCCGAACACGAGGAATTTTAGGCGCCCAGGAACTCATGCCTTCTGCTTCGTGCCTTCCAATAGCACCATGCCAATAGCACCGTGGCTAGACCGAAGGCGCGATGTGTGGGCCAAGGCATTATGCGTGGAGGAAGTTTTCAGGCAGTTACACTAATCTATGTCCGATTGAAAGATTGTGAGTAGATGAGCCATATTCCCCAACGCAGAACTTCGCTGGTCGGCAACTTTATCCGCGGTGCCCTCATCGGCATAGTTGAGACCATCCCCGGTATTTCCGGGGGCACAGTGGCTTTGGTCGTTGGTATTTATCAACAGCTCATCGAATCGGCCTCAGCAATTATCCGTGGGGTCCTGGCGCTTATACGTGGACGGCGTGATGAGGCCCGCGCGTACCGGCACAACATTTCCTGGCGCTTAGTTATCCCGCTGGTCATCGGCATGGGTGCCGCAGTTTTGACGGTGGCCGGCCCGGTGGTCGACCTGGTCGAAACCTATCCGGAACGCATGCGGTCGCTCTTCTTTGGTATGGTCGCCGCCTCGGTGCTGGTGCCACTGCTGATGGTCCGCGACGATGTGCGATACCGCGGCAAACAACTTGGTTGGCGGCACGCGGCCTTCTTCGTCATCGCCGCCGTCATCGCTTTCGTGGTGCTGTCGTTGCCGGCTACCAATGCGCTAGAACCACACTGGTATACCGTTTTGCCTGCCGCTGCCATCGCTGTATCGGCCCTGGTTTTACCCGGCCTATCGGGTTCAT
The DNA here is from genome assembly GCA_019113675.1 of Candidatus Yaniella excrementigallinarum. Classification (GTDB taxonomy): domain Bacteria; phylum Actinomycetota; class Actinomycetes; order Actinomycetales; family Micrococcaceae; genus Yaniella; species Yaniella excrementigallinarum. The sequence goes on along the minus strand of DXHA01000098.1, from coordinate 633 downwards.
TGGTGTTACTGACCGTAGGGTTATACGAGCCAACCTTGCGTGCGGTGGAAGCCCGCGACCTCGGGTATCTTGGCGTTTTTGCCTCCGGCATGGTTATCGGGCTGATTGTCATTGTCCAGATTCTCAAATGGTTGCTGGATAACCATCACGCCACCACGCTGATCATGCTCACCGGTGTGATGCTTGGAGCACTGCGCGCCCTGTGGCCGTATCAATCCGAAGACGGCGCCCTGCTGCCCATCGGGGCAGGATTCGGCCTCAACCTAGTGCTCGGCGTCATTGGTGCCGTCATCGTATTGGTGATGATCGTCCTGGATCGGAAAGTGAGTTATCGTGCCCCACAGCCAGTCCATTAGGGTCTCCGCCGTCGTCTTATTCAACGACGACGGCCGTGTCGCATTGGTTCGTAAACGTAATACCGAAGCATTCATGTTTCCGGGTGGAAAACCAGAGCCAAATGAGGACGGCGTGACCACCGCCGTCCGAGAAGTGCACGAGGAGCTCGGCGTCGAACTGGCAGCACAACAGCTCAAACATCTGGGCAGTTTCACCACCCAGGCCGCCAACGAAGCCGATACGCAACTGTTTTCCCGGGTTTACACCGCACTGCTACCCTCGTCGGAGACAGTAACA
>DXHA01000097.1 GCA_019113675.1 Candidatus Yaniella excrementigallinarum | reverse complement strand
CGCTTTAAATAACAAGCTGACCATGGAAGACCACTCCGGTACCACCGTCTCATTGACCAACCCTGGTGGCATCGGTACGGTGCATTCGGTACCTCGTCTGTCAGAAGGCCAGGCAGCCATCATCGGCGTAGGTGCGCTGAACTACCCGGCAGAATTCGAAGGGACATCTCAAAAGGTCCTGTCGAATTTAGCCGTCTCCAAAACGATGACTGTCACCTCGACGTATGATCACCGCGTGATTCAGGGTGCCGGTTCCGGAGAGTTCTTACGCACCATGCACAACCTATTGCTTGGCGAAGATGATTTCTATGACGAAATCTTCGTTAACCTACGCATCCCCACCACGCCTATCCGTTGGGCACCTGATGTTCAGGTCAACCCCGAAGACGAAGTCGGTAAAGCCGCCCGAATTCAGCAGCTGATCCATTCGTATCGGGTACGGGGTCACCTGATCGCTGCCACGGATCCACTGGAATACCGTATGCGTACCCACCCTGATCTGGATTTGGACTCCCACGGTCTGACACTGTGGGACCTAGACCGGCTGTGGCCCACCGGTGGTATCGGTGGAAAATCCCACATGCTACTGCGTGATTTACTGGGCGTGTTGCGTGATGCCTATACTCGCAACTCCGGTTACGAGTACATGCACATCGATGCCCCGGAAGAACGCGCATGGTTCCAAGAGAAACTGGAACACCCCTTCGTTAAACCCACGCGGGAAGAACAGCTTCGCATTCTAGGGCGCCTCAACGCTGCTGAGGCCTTCGAGACCTTCCTGCAAACCAAATTCGTTGGCCAAAAGCGCTTCTCGCTCGAAGGCTCCGAATCACTAATTCCGCTGCTTGATGCCATTTTGATCGGTGCTGCCGACGACGGCCTGGACGAAGTAGCCATTGGCATGGCACACCGTGGCCGACTCAATGTTCTGACCAACATTGCCGGCAAAACTTTCACACAGGTCTTCCGCGAGTTCGTTGGCGACGTCGACACAGCCGCAGCCCAAGGATCCGGGGACGTAAAGTATCACCTAGGCACCGCAGGCACCTTCACCTCGTATAACGGCAACACCACTACTGTGTCGGTCGCGGCCAACCCGTCTCACTTGGAAGCAGTTAACCCGGTTCTAGAGGGTATCGTTCGTGCAAAACAAGATCGTCTTGATCACGGCGCGGACTCACCGAAGTCATATTCGGTAATGCCCATCCAGGTTCACGGCGATGCTTCATTTGCAGGCCAGGGTGTGGTATTTGAAACCATGCAAATGTCGCAGCTGCGTGGCTATCGCACCGGCGGTACCGTTCACGTGGTTATCAACAACCAGGTTGGTTTCACTACTCCGCCGACACAATCTCGTTCCTCCACCTACGCCACCGATGTTGCCCGGTCCATCCAAGCACCGGTCTTCCACGTCAATGGAGACGATCCGGAGGCTGTGGTCCATGTGGCCCAGATGGCATACGAGTATCGTCAGCGTTTCCACCGCGACGTCGTCATCGATCTGATCACTTACCGCCGTCGTGGCCACAACGAAGGCGATGACCCATCGATGACCCAGCCGGGCATGTACAGCCTGATCTCTAATAAGACTTCTACCCGTCGGCTCTACGTCGATGCCCTGGTTGGTCGTGGAGATATCACTCGGGACGAGGCAGACCAAGCGGCAACCGACTATAAGAACCGTTTGGAATCAGCCTTTGCTGAAATGGGCGAAGCCGAAACCTCACCGATACCAATTCTGGGTTCAGCACACGGTATCGAAGATCCATCGCAAACCTATAAACCTCAATCCACAGCAATCTCTGAGGAAACGCTGCGTCGTATCGGCGAAGTACACTCCGAGATCCCAGAAAATTTCAATGTCCATCCGAAGTTGCTTACGCTACTGGAACGCCGCAACAAGATGGCCGTCGATGGCGCTATCGATTGGGGCTTTGCCGAGTTGGCAGCCTTCGGTTCGTTGATGATGGAAGGTGTCCAAGTCCGCATTGCTGGCCAAGACACTCGCCGCGGTACCTTCGTGCAACGCCACGCGGTGTTCTTCGATCGGGACAACAACGACGAGTGGACGCCACTGGCTTCACTGTCACACGACCAAGGCAATTTCTGGATCTATAATTCACCACTGAGTGAATTCGCCGCCCTAGGCTTCGAATACGGCTATTCGGTCGAACGACCAGAAGCCCTTGTTCTATGGGAGGCCCAGTTCGGTGACTTCGTCAATGGTGCACAAACCGTTATTGACGAGTTCATTTCATCATCCGAACAGAAATGGAACCAGCACTCCTCTATCGTGTTGCTATTGCCTCACGGTTACGAAGGCCAAGGACCAGACCACTCTTCGGCACGCATCGAGAGGTTCCTGCAACTGTCTGCAGAACAGAACATGCGCGTGGTTCAGCCCTCCTACGGTGCAAACCACTTCCATCTGCTGCGTGAACATGCCTACTCGACACCACGTCGGCCACTGGTCGTGTTTAGCCCCAAACAGCTTTTGCGCCTTCGGGCAGCCGCATCTCAGGTCGAAGACTTCACCCAAGGGCGCTTCATGCCGGTTGTACCCGACGACACCGCTACCAGCTCAGCCAAAAAGGTCCTGCTGGTATCCGGTCGCTTGTACTACGACTTGGTGGACCGTCGCAAGAAACTGGAGCAAGAAAACGATGTGGCTATCATACGCGTCGAGCAGCTCTACCCACTGCCCGCTGAAGAAATCGCCACCGAATTGGCCAAGTACACCAACGCCAAGGTCTCCTGGGTTCAAGACGAACCAAGCAACCAGGGCCCATGGCCGTTCATATTGCAGAACCTGCTGCCAAAACTTGACCAACGCGTTGAACTAATCAGCCGTTCAGCAGCAGCTTCACCTTCAGCCGGTAACAAGCCACGCCACGATGAGGAACACGAAACCCTGATGCAAGACATTTTCGGCGCCTAGTCTACTGGCAAAGCTCAACGGCATCTGTTGCGGTCCAAAAATTTGGGCCGCAACAGGCGTTTAACCACAGTTTTAGACACAACACCGCTACAGTGGAGACAAAGGAACGCTAGTTGAAAGAGGCAAACTTCGTGCACACCCGAAACATCCGGTTGTTCTCCATCGGAGCCCAAACACTCACCGGAGTTGGCGACGCGCGCGGCTTAGGCTGGTTAGGGCGAGTTCTGGCCAAAACCTACACCCCAGATCTCCACATCGAGTCATACCCGTTGGTGTTCCCCAACGAAACTACCGAAGAAATGTCCGATCGTTGGGAGCGCGAAGTCGTACCCCGTCTAGCTAAAACAGAGGAGACCGAAAATCGCTTAGTCATTGCTGTTCCTCAGGACCCCATCACCATGGCAGGTTCCTCTGCACGGGCTCGACTCCATCTTGCCAATATCCTGGACCGGGCAAAACAACACAACATCATGCCATTTGTAGTCGGCCCAACACCGATACAAGATTTAGAAATTAACCAACATCTAGCCCAACTTAACGCCGCATACAAGGACGTGGCTGAGCGACGCGACGTCATATACGTTGATGCGTTAACAGACCTGGTCAACCACCAAAACTACAACGAAGACCTCATGGTCAATGACGGCCTACCCGGCCAAGCCGCATACGGGCTAATCGCCTGGCTTGTACTCAACCGCGGTTGGTTCCAATGGCTCGGGATTGCTGACCCAAATCTTAACAGCTAAGCCACGATGGTAATATGGCCTAAACCCACCGACCGAAAGGAACATCACAATGAGCAAACGTGGTCGTAAACGCAAGGACCGCCGCAAGACTCGCGCCAACTCCGGCAAACGTCCAACCGCCGGCTAAGAGACTATAGCCATACGAAATAAGGGTCTGAACCTTTTGGTTCAGACCCTTATTATGTCTAAGGCTACCGGGACTTCAGCTCTGCAATACGGTACATGATCCGGGTTTTTAGCTCATCAGGAGCCTTTTCATCACAAGATCGACGCACTACATCTCGAATAATAATTTCAAGATCACGTTCTGACTGGCAGGCCGAACAATTCTCAATGTGCACACGCACTTCAGCAAAGGCTTGTGCATCTAGTGCCCCATCAAGGTACTGATAAATTCTGTCCATCTGCGTATCGGAGCAGCCACCATTTTCAGCGCAATCATCGGACTCGGTTCGCATATCATGAGACTCCTGTGTCACTTTTGGTCCCCCTCCGATCCAGTAGCTTGGTGCTTCTGTTGCAATTCGATTGCGCCTTTAATACCACGATCAGCAGCATAATCGGTCAGTAATTCTCGCAAACTCCGACGCCCACGGTGTAATCGTGACATCACTGTACCGATGGGCACATCTAGGATGTCGGCAATCTCTTTATAAGCAAACCCTTCAACGTCTGCTAAATACACCGGGATACGAAAGTCCTCGGAAATCTCTGCCAACGCGTTTTTTACATCACTGTCTGGCAAATAGTCCAAAGCCTCAGTTTCGGCTGAACGCAGGCCCGTAGCGGTATGTTCTGCTGCGCGAGCCATCTGCCAATCTTCGACCCCATCACCATCGGCCTCCTGCGGCCGACGTTGGCGTTTGCGGTAGATATTAATATACGTGTTGGTGAGAATCCGAAATAACCAAGCGCGTAGATTGGTGCCAGGCTTGTACTGATGAAACGAAGAATATGCTCGTGCAAAAGCTTCCTGGACTAAATCTTCGGCATCTTCCGGATTTCGTGTCATACGCAATGCGCCCGAATACAACTGATCCAGGTACTGCATGGCATCCCGCTCAAAGCGAGCGCGGCGTTGCGCATCCGTCTCAGCATCCGGATCGATTCGAGAACCATCATCGGCACTGGGAATATCTGAAGGCAAATGAGTCATCCCAGCCAAGTCTAGTCTCAAACTATCCAGATGAGAGCTTTCTATCGGCGCATCAATTGTTAGCACGCCCAAACCTACCCCCTGAACTTGGTAGCTCATCTCGATCGTCTAGTATTTACAGCCAGTTAAATCGACAAATTATTCCCCTGATTGCGGGCTCATCAACCACGCCGAAAGCGATAACAAGGTATCTTAGAAGGTGTTGAATATAACGCTGCACGCATTGGAAAGAGGTTCTGTTGGCCACAATGACTCCTGTTCCCGGTGAAGATTGGTCTGCACCATTCACCACCATCCCGGTTGAGGCCACCGTGGCACTACCCGGCTCTAAGTCATTAACCAACCGACACTTGGTACTTGCCGCCCTATCGACGCAAAGCACCCGGTTATCTGGCGTCCTGGTCTCTCGAGATACCGAACTGATGGTTGAGGCACTGACCGCCCTGGGGGCCACATTTGATCGTGTCAACCAGGATCCAACCGTTTTAGATGTTACCCCGATTAACCCGGCGAACATGACCGGCGAGATCACCGTAGATGCAGGCCTTGCCGGCACCGTGATGCGGTTCATCCCCGGAGTTGCAGCAGGCACTTCTGCCACGGTGACAATTGACGGTGATGAACAATCCTATGCACGTCCCATGGCACCGGTAATCGATGGGCTCATCCAAGCTGGCGTACACATTACCGCTGAACAGCAAGATCCGGTAGAACATCTACCTTTGACTGTACACGGCAACGGGGCCCCTACCGGCGGGACTGTCTCCATTGATGCCGGGGGTTCATCCCAGTTCATCTCCGCGCTGTTATTAGTCGCTGCCACATTCACCAACGGGCTCGATATCCGTCATACCGGCGAACAAAACCCCAGCCCAGAGCATGTAGCTATGACTATCAAAGCACTAGAGCAGGCCGGGGTCCAGGTGCAAAACCCACAGCCGAATCGCTGGATTGTGGCACCGGGGCCCATTACCGCTACCAATACCGTCGTGGAACCCGATCTATCGAATGCTGGACCGTATTTGGCCGCAGCCGTAGTAACTGGAGGGCGCGTAACGGTGCCGTTTTGGCCCATAGAAACCACCCAGATCGGCGACCGTTGGCGAACTATCTTGCCTAAATTTGGTGCCGAGGTTTCCTTTGAGCCAGTAGAAGGCACCGATTACGGTAATCTCACCGTTACTGGAGTTCTCGATAATGATGGTCAACCTGTGGTCACTGGGGCCGGTGAGCTTTCTGATTTGGCGGAACTGACCCCCACAACCGCGGCACTAGCGCTGCTCGCCGACGGCCCAACGCGGCTGACCAAGATTGGCCACCTTCGTGGCCACGAAACCGATAGGCTCACCGCGTTATACACCGAGGCCGAGAAACTTGGGGCCATCGTTCAAGAAGGCGAGGACTTTTTGGACTTTACCGGCAACTACCCGCTGCAAGCGGCCACCTTGGATTCCTATGCTGACCATCGGATGGCAACTTTTGGTGCGATCCTTGGACTACGGGTCGAAGGTATTGAAGTGACAGACATTGCCACAACTGCCAAGACCATGCCCGATTTCCCAGCGGCGTGGAGGCAACTGGCATCCCTGGAACGGCAGATTCGCGCATGAGCCGTTTTCGTATCGACTACTCGAAATATGACGAGAGTTCGGCACCAAAACGTCCACCAAAACGCGGCAGCCGGCCGCGCACCAAAGACCGTCCGGCTCACGAAGATGCTATTACCGGTAGGGTCACGACTGTAGATCGGGGCCGATACACCGTGTATTTGGCGCCGAGTCGCAAAACCAAACACTCCCCCAAAACCAAGGCGCGCTATATTACCGCGATGCGTGCTCGCGAAATGCGCAACACCGCCATCGTCACCGGCGACCTTGTCGACGTCGTCGGTGACACCTCCGGAACCGAAGGTAGCCTAGCCCGTATTGTGCGACTTGGACAACGTGACACTGTATTGCGCCGATCAGCTGACGACACCGACGCCTACGAGCGCGTTGTGGTCGCTAATGCCGACACTCTGGTCATTGTTGTAGCTGCAACCAATCCTGAGCCTCGCACCGGGTTTATTGACCGGGCCATGGTTGCCGCCTACGACGCCGGTATCATTCCGGTACTGTGCATCACCAAGACCGATCTGGCTGATCCAGACCATCTCATCGAACACTATGCCCACCTTGATTTAGAAGTCATTTCGGTTGGTTCAAGCAGCCCCGCGACCACAGACCATGACGTTCCCGTACTACACCCGGCAGAACTGGCCAACCTTGAAGATCGACTCACCGGTCATATTTCGGCACTCATCGGTCCTTCGGGTGTGGGAAAATCCACACTGCTCAATGCCCTAACCGGCTCCGAGAGGGCGGTGGGTCATGTCAATGTGGTTACTGGACGCGGCCGGCATACGTCGTCATCGGCACTGGCAATTCCACTTAACCAAGCTGGTACTTCAATGCTGATCGACACACCGGGTATTCGTTCTTTTGGCATGGGCCTGGTTGACCCAGATACCGTGGTGGCAGCATTTGAAGATCTCGGCCCGGCTATCGTGGACTGTCCACGCGGATGTACCCACACCGAAAACTCCCCTGGTTGCGCCTTGGATGCATGGGTCGCCGCCGGTAAGGCCGGTGACGCCGGACCACAACGTCTGGCCTCGCTACGCAGACTCTTACGCAACCGTTCCGAAACCGAAGACTTTGACTAATCCTCTAGGAAAGGCAGCACGCATGCAGCTCAGCACACCCCGTCAGGGCTACCGGGAAGATCTCAACCTGGCGCTGGTGATCGCCGACGCCGTAGATGGTCTGACCATGGACCGCTTCCAAGCCGTTGACTTAGAAGTCACCACAAAACCAGATCTCACACCGGTTTCGGATGCTGACCGCGCCGCTGAGGAACTCATCCGTGCACAGCTTAAACGCGCCCGCCCTCGGGATGCTGTGACCGGTGAAGAATACGGGACCGATGGTGCTTCGAATCGGCGTTGGATTATCGATCCGATCGACGGAACCAAAAACTTTGTCCGCGGTGTACCAGTATGGGCCACCCTTATCGCCCTGATAGAAGACGATCAGCCAGTGGTCGGCGTCGTATCTGCCCCTGCTTTGTCCCGTCGATGGTGGGCATACCAAGACGGCGGGGCCTACACCGGACGTTCGCTATCCAACGCGCAAAGAATCCAAGCATCTAACGTCACTGAGCTCTCCGATGCCTCGCTGTCCTTTTCCTCCTTAGAAGGTTGGCGAGATCGGGGAAATATTGCCGAATTTTTGCAGTTGACCTCCGATGTGTGGCGGGTGCGAGCTTTCGGCGATTTCTGGTCATACATGCTCGTAGCCGAAGGCGCCGTAGACATTGCCTGCGAGCCTGAACTGGAGCTCTACGATATGGCGGCCTTAGTACCCATCGTCACAGAGGCTGGCGGCATGTTCACCTCCCTTGACGGTGAACCAGGCCCGTGGGGTGGTCATGGTCTGGCCACCAACGGACTGATGCACGACGATGTGTTGGAACGCCTTAACCCGGAGCTTCGTGGCCAAACCCGTGCCTAAATCGCGTATCGTAACGCTGCTGGCTGTAGGAGTTGGAGGTGCATTAGGTGCCCTCGGCAGAGTGTTTCTGCCCTGGCCCACCGTGCTAGACGAAGCACTGCAACCTATCGACCCGTTGCCCATCATGCTGGTGAATCTCATCGGTGCGGCACTACTCGGCCTTTTTACCGGTTATGCCGCACTGCGTCCCTGGCCCGAAGCTGTCACCAAAGGCATAACCACCGGGTTCTTTGGAGCGTTTACCACGATGTCCGCCTTAGCAGTGGTCACCACCGGTCTCGCCTTAGGGCAAGCTGCATTGGCCATGGACAAGCTAACCGGCATATTCACGATGGTGGCCATTATCGCAGGGCTAGTAGTGTTTCTTTATATCACCACAATGCTCACCATTGGCACCATCAGGCTCGGGACCAAGTTGGCAAGTGGTAACGCATGATAATTTTCGTTCTCGCTGCCGCCTTGGGTGCCATTATCCGCTATCTGGCGAATCTGTACTTACCGCGCCGCGGAATACTACTGGCCAATATAGCCGGCTCCTTCATTGCCGGAAGTGTATTGACCCTAGCAACCACCTTTGCGATCAATAATGTCGTTTTTGAGGCAGTTTTCGGTGGTTTTGCCGGTTCGTTAACCACGTATTCGACTGTAGCTGTCACTGCTGCCGAACAACATATCAACAGTACCGGTAACGCAACCAAAATCTGGATTTCACAGGTGGGCTTATCCATCACAGCATGCCTAGCTGGTATTACCGTCACGCGAATAATGCTGGTGCTATACAACTATGTATGATGTCTTGATTCAAATTTCGGTTTCATTGACGTGACTATAATGTGACTGTTTTGCCGAGAAAATACGTATTATGACAACGAAAAAAGCCCGTAACCATAGGCTACGGGCTTCAGCGTGGAGATGCCGGGAATTGAACCCGGGTCCGATGTGGCTTTCGCTAGGCTTCTCCGTGCGCAGTCTGCTCGGAGTTTTATCGACCTCAGTTGGCTCACAGACCAGCAACTGTTAGGTCTAGTCGGTTTCAGGTCTCTGTCACTTCCCCCGACAGGGGCGACAGACAGTGGCTATCTAATCGACGCCAGGATCCAGGACGATAGCGATGCCTGGGCTGACGGACTCGTTCGCTGGTTTACTTAGGCAGCGAGAGCGAAGTCAGTGCGTTTAGAATCGGCACTTAATTGGTTGCAAAGGGCGTTTACGAGGTGACTTTGCTTCCTCGGCACGCTTCCCACACGGCAACTCACATCGTCGAAACCGATCATCCCCATATTCTGTTTACAAACAGCTCCTGATCGCAACCAGGACAGTCCACTATATCTTGGAACTACACTAGGTACAACTCGAGACTTTAGGTTTTTATTCCCAGGCTGGACTCGTACCTTATAGCACTGACCTACCCCGGCGATTTGCTTCTCGCATCGCACGCTGGGCTTCAAGTTTATCTTGTGCTTCCCGTAACGCTTGCCGCTTATCATAATCGCGTTTACCTTCAGCCAGGGCGATTTCGACTTTTGCTTTACCATCCCTAAAGTACATCGACAACGGCACGATGGTTCTTCCGGCTGCATCGCTTTCTCGACGCAGCTTATTGAGTTCGCTACGGTGCAATAACAGCTTACGACGACGTCGAGCAGAGTGATTCGTCCACGTGCCGTAACCGTATTCTGGGATATAAACATTTTCTAGCCATAACTCATGGCCAGAAAACATAGCAAACCCATCAACGATCGATGCATGGCCATCGCGCAGCGACTTCACTTCGGTGCCCATCAACGCAATGCCGGCTTCATAAGTATCTTTGATGTTGTAGTTATGACGCGCCTTGCGGTTGGTAGCGATCACTTGCCGATCTTCGCGTGCCGGTTTGCCGCGACCAGATTTCTTGGACATTCGCACTCCTTCCGCATGACGGTTTTGTCCAACGGCCCATTATACAGGCCCTGTCAAAAGTACGCCCTCATCCAGGGTGCCTGGATGAGGGCGTACCGTATGCTGTTGTATTTATTACAGGTAGTTCAGTGGATTCTGAGCTTGACCATTAATTAGGGTTTCAAAATGCAGGTGACAACCGGTGGAGTTCCCGGTTGTACCGGTGTAACCGATGACCTCCCCCTGAGAAACAGACTGGCCAGGGCTGACCACATAGCGTGTCATGTGATGATATTTAGTGGCCAGCAAGCTGCCATTTACCTCTCCATGGTCAATAACCACACGGTTACCCGAGGTCGAAACAGCCATATCGGCGTTAATGACCGTACCTGAACGAGCTGCCTTAATTGGAAGGCCACACCCACCACCGTAGTCGAGCCCGGTATGGACGTAGCCGCCGCTACCACCATAATCAAAGGTGCCGGCAGGTGTGGGCCGCCAACCAAACCCAGACGTTTGATAGGAATCGAGCGGGGCGATCAGCCCCCAGGAGCTGCCAGTATCTGCGGCTGCCTGTTCGACCTTCTGCTTCTGCTCTTCATATTCTTCATCTGCGGTTTCGGCGTCACTACGAGCTTTCGTAGCTGATTCCTTCTGCTGCTGGGATGCGTTTTCTCGGGCTGCCTGTTCTTCGGCCTCGCGGGCTTTACGTTCCGCTTCTTCAGCAGCTTTTCGTTTAGCTTCAGCCTCAGCTACAGCATCGTTATATTCTTCTTGCAAACCAGAGATCTCCGATGACTGCTGATTTACCTTTTCCTGCTGAGCTAGGATTTCATCATTAACCTCGTCTGCAGCCGAGCGATTTTCTTCAATCGCTGCTTCAATGCGCGGACGTTCTTCTTCCAACTCCGCTGTGAGACGCTCATTAGTATCGATCATGCCGTCGAGTTCATCTTTAGCGGCGTTGGCTTCTTCCCGTGCTTCTTCTTCCGCAGCTAAAGCGTCCTCAGCCTGGGATTTCAGCTCACGAATTTCAGCTTCAACGGCTTCCATGCGCGCTTCAGCGTTAACATCTTGAGCATTTTGCTGCGAGAGATCTGCGATTTGGCTATCTTGAATCCGTATCGCTTGTTGGGCCATTCCCATGGTGTCAGGCAGCGACGAGTCCGAGACGCCAAAGAGGAAAGACAGGTCATTGGCCCCACCGGATTTATAAGCCTCAGCGGCAATCCGACCGACTTCATCCTCGGCAACATTTAGCTCCTGCTCGGACGTCTCAATCTCTGTCTGAATATCCGCACGGCGCCCCTCGGCCTCAGCCACGCGATTATTCAGCGAGTTAACTTCTTCCTGAGCTGCCGACACCCGGGCTTCAGCATCTTCCACAGCCTGCTGGGCACCTGGTAACTCATCCTGCAGATCTTGCAGTTCGGTAACCTTGTCCGCGATATCCTGGTCCAGACCCTCAAGGGATGCGTTGAGATCTCCGCGATCGGCATCTAGATTAGATTTTTCCTCATTGAGTTCATCTAAAGAGTCATCCAACCTGTCGCGCTCGTTCTTAGAATCATTGAGCTCACGTTCAAGCCGATCGACTTCGTCTTGTGCAACAGCGGGCACAACACAAGTCATGCCGAGGACAGCTACAATGCCTGCAGCCGCAACAGCACTTGAAAACCGTCGCTGAATCATGTTCATGTCTCCTTCAGACACATGCGGTGAATCTTCGCTGGAAGTTTCAAAAAAGGCTTAATCAATAAATCTATACTTTGAGGTATCGCCGTAGGGTCAACATCGATGATATCGAGGCCAGTATTAGCGCAATGACAAGCAATAAGGGTACAAGCCAGAGCGCCTCGGTAGACGAGATAAAGCCGGTTTGTGGGTATTCCGATGCTAACCAATCGGCAATGAAAAATTTCGCTATCGCCCAAGTAGCTAATGAGGCTAAACCAGCACCCAGTAGTGCCGCGACGACGCCTTCGGCCAGAAACGGAAGCTGGATCATGGTCTTTGACGCCCCTACCAGTCGCATAATACCGGTTTCACGTCGCCGAGAAAATGCTGACAGGCGGATAGTGGTGGCGATTAATAAGATGGCGGTAATGAGCATGATTACGGCCAGTGCGATAGCAATTACCGAGGCGATATTCATCAGTGAGAATAACGATTCTAAGAGTTCGCGCTGATCCGAGACTACCTCTACACCGGCCATACCCGAGAACATCTCGTTGACTACTTCATACTGTTCCGGGTCCACCAGCGAGACGCGAAATGATTCCGGTAGCTGTTCTGCACTTACACTGTCTGCCATATCCAAGTTTGAATATTGTTCCTGGAACAATTCAAGAGCCTGTTCTTGGGACTCATACTCGTAACTTTCAACATAGGCAGCAGCCTGTTGCGATTCCAATTGCGCTTCAATGGCTTCCCGTTGGCTATCGGTTACCGCACCACCTGCGCAGCTTGCGGTCGTCGAGGTGTCATTACACAAAAAGATCGCCACTTCGACGCGGTCGTACCAGTAGCCTTTCATCTGGTTAATCTGCATTTGCAATAAACCAGCCGAACCGACAAATGTCAGCGAGATGAAGGTAACCAATACCACGGAGATGACCATGGAAAGGTTTCGGCGAATCCCAGAAAGCGTTTCCGAAACGATAAACGCAAACCGCACTACTTCACCTCTGACTTTCTCAACCGCGATTGCAAGTGGGCTGTGGTGTCTGCTGGTTGATAGCCACCTTCTGGTTCATCGCGCACGATTCGGCCTTCTTCAAGTTCAACGACGCGTCGACGCATAGTGTTAACTATTTCATGGTCGTGAGTAGCCATGACAACGGTTGTGCCGTTTTGGTGGATTTTGTCCAAGACTTCCATAATGCCCCAGGACGTTTCGGGGTCTAGGTTCCCGGTGGGCTCATCTGCCAAGAGAATTGCCGGACGATTAACAACCGCGCGGGCAATCGCCACACGCTGTTGTTCACCGCCTGAAAGCTCATGAGGAAACCGTCGACTTTTATCTTCTAATCCGACGGTTTCAAGGACCTCAGGTACCGCTTGATTGATCAAGCCACGCCGTTTGCCTAGTACCTGCATAGCAAAGGCTACGTTTGAAAAAACATTCTTATTGGGTAGCAACCTGAAATCTTGGAATACGACGCCAAGATCACGGCGGAGATGTGGCACGCGCCAAGACGACAGCCGGGCAACATCACGTCCGGAAACATACACTGTTCCGGACGAGGCTTTCTCCTCACGCTGCACGAGTCGAATAAATGTGGACTTACCTGAACCTGACGGACCGACTAAGAACACGAATTCACCGCGTTCTATCTCCGTGGTCACGCTGTCCAAAGCCGGACGAGAGGTCGTATCATAGACCTTCGTGACATCTTCGAATCGAATCATGTTTTTCCTTGACCGAATCGGCATACGATTCACTAGTGCCTGGTCGGTGTTGGGGAAGTAAAAAGCACCAGCTCTTCAAGAGTAATCACGGTTTGGTAACATCCGTGGGATCTTGGAGCTGGTGCTTATGGTGTGTTGGAAAATTCTTACAGTTCGAGCAGTACGCATTCGCCTTGCCCGCCGCCACCACATAGACCAACGGCGGCCTTACCGTTACCACGTCGGGCGAGTTCTTTAGCTGCTGTAAGCACTAACCGTGCCCCTGAAGCACCCACCGGGTGCCCCAAGGCGATGGCACCGCCATAAATATTTGTCTTTTCTAATGGGTAGTCTAAGTCTTTCAACGACTGCACCACCACGGCACCGAAGGCCTCGTTGATTTCAAGAAAATCAAGCTCGTCGGTGCCCCACCCTGAGCGTTTCGTTGCAGCTTTGATGGCATTAGCTGGCTGCGAATGTAACTGGGCATCGTGTGGGCCGGCAACCTGTCCGTATCCGGCTACTGTTGCCAAAATCTGATGACCGTGCTGTTGAGCATACTCACGAGATACCACCACAATCGCTGCAGCGCCGTCAGATAGTTGCGAAGAATTTCCGGCAGTTACCGTACCGTCTGGGGCGAAGGCCGGACGAAGACCAGCTAAGCTCTCCTGGGTCGTTTGCGCTCTCACACCTTCATCAGCGTCGACAACAACCGGTTCGCCACGACGTTGCGGAATTTCTACCGGCGATATTTCCTCAGCGCGCGCTGCATTGCCATCCATGGCACGCTGGTGCGAAAGTGCAGCAACATGATCTTGACTATCACGGTCTAAACCAAATTTTTGGTTGCCCCGTTCAGTCAAGACACCCATCGAAATTCCGCCGTCTTGGTCTTTGAGGGCATCATGATCCGTGGCATCCAGCATGGTTACAGGACCGTACTTATGCCCTGCACGCGAGCCTGGCATCAGGTGTGGCCCATTGGTCATCGATTCTTGACCGCCAGCGATGACCACATCAGCGTCTCCCAGTGCGATCATACGGCTGGCATCAATGACGGCACTTGCACCACTGAGACATACTTTATTGATGGTAATGCCGTGTACATCGCGACCAATGCCGGCGTTGAGGGCAGCTTGTCGCCCCGGGTTTTGGCCTGCGCCAGCTTGAATTACTTGTCCCATAATGACGGTATCCACAGCATCGGCGGAGATACCAGCAGAGCTAATAGCCCCCTTAATCGCTTGGGCGCCCAAATCGATAGCGGAATACCCGGCAAGTGCCCCAAGTAGACGACCAAATGGGGTGCGCGATCCGCCAATAATTACTGCATCGCGTGGAGAAGAAGCAGACACAATGACTCCTAAATTGTCTAGCGTGGTACTGCACACATTGTAACGCAAACCATCGCTGGACTATTCACTCGTACAGCCTTATTTTTCCGCCTTCAGTGCAAGTCGGTTAACTGAATTCAAGAGGGCCTCCTCAGTGTAAGAACGAGCACGTTCAAACCTGGAGGCGTCGGTCAATTGGGTCCAGTCGTAAGTATGCCTAACCTCGGTAGTATGTGCATCGACCGGGGTCAGTTCCCACCGAAAAAGATGACCGCGGGGTTGTTCCCCGGTTGGCGCCGGATTCCAAGCTATTCGCCGACCTTCTTCAAATTCGACCACATGATTAGTTCGTGACTGCCCGTTTGTCAGGTGCATAACAAATTGTTGCCCCACGCCAGTGATACGTTGACCCGTTGGTGCCTCGGCAAGGTTATCGTTTCCGTCCCACGTCGGTTGAAGCGCCGGATCGGCAATGAATTCAAAAATTTCTGCAGCAGGAGCGTTAACAGCGCGACTAGCTTGTACAATGCGTTTTTCAGTCATGTCTCTAGTGTGTCAGCACCACAATAGCTTGACTAGGTTCGGCTGTTACTCGTGTCGTGTAGCCGCGCGCCACCGGATCCCGGCGTCAATAAACTCGTTAATTTCGCCATTAAAGACCTTATCCGGGTTGCCTTCTTCATGGTGGGTCCGCAGGTCTTTAACCATCTGGTATGGATTGAGCACGTAAGAACGCATCTGGTCACCCCACGACGCTTTGACGTCGCCGGCTAGTTCTTTCTTCTTAGCTTCTTCTTCTTCTTTGCGAAGCAGTAACAATCGCGACTGTAAAACCCGCAATGCAGCCGCGCGGTTTTGGATCTGCGATTTTTCGTTCTGCATCGACACTACAATGCCGGTCGGAAGGTGCGTCATGCGCACCGCTGAGTCGGTAGTGTTTACGTGCTGACCCCCTGGACCAGAGGACCTGAACACATCGATTTTTAGGTCCGTATCCGGGATCTCAATCGAATCATCCGAGGCAATGAGCGGCACCACCTCAACGGCGGCAAAGGAAGTGTGACGACGTCCTTGGTTATCAAATGGAGAAATCCGGACTAGTCGATGTGTACCTGCTTCAACGGACAGGGTGCCAAAAGCATAGGGCGCATTTACCTCAAACGTGGCAGATTTCAGGCCTGCTTCCTCGGCATATGAGGTATCCATAACCTTGGTGGGATACCCATTATGTTCGGCCCAACGCAAATACATGCGCATGAGCATTTCGGTAAAGTCTGCGGCATCTACTCCCCCGGCACCGGCACGAATCGTGACGACGGCTTCGCGTTCGTCATATTCACCGCTGAGTAATGTGACAGTTTCCAACTGGCTAAGAGCCTTGGAAATGTGTTTCAGCTCTTCGGCGGCTTCGGCGTGCAGGTCGGCGTCATTAGCTTCCTGGGCAAGTTCTGCCATGACCTCAAGGTCGTCGATACGCGCATGCAGTGAGGTCAACCGTTCCAGTTCGTGCTCTTTTCGAGACAGCGCCGAGGTAACCTGTTGGCCGATAGCAGGGTCATCCCACAAATTGGGTGCGCTAGCTTCTTTGGAAAGCTCGACGATGTCGGCGCGGATCTGTTCAACATCAGATACGGCCGCGATCGATTCATAGGTATGTCGAAGATCTGCGATTTCTGCGGGATAGTCAATATGAGCCATGGCTTTTCAAGGATACGCGAAAGGAGTGGCTAAGACATAACTTATTGTTCAAGTCGGGTTCGAGCCGTGCCTTCGGCCGAGACTTGAATTCCGGCGGGAACGACAAAATTGACTACCGGAGGATGTGCGGTGGCAGAAAGCCGCACTAGCACAGTGGTATCTCCTTCCACATACACGGCTTCAATATTCAGGTCATTCAAATACTCTGCCGCACCTAGGATGCGCATGTGCTCTTGTACTTCGTGCCTTGCTGATGCATCGGTTATGGTCAGCGTACCGTCGCCAGGATCGGCCAACGTAAAAGCCGTAGCCGCACTTTGAGCTGCCGAGTCTGCAAGCGAAAGTAGTTTTCTGTGTTGCAGGGTCACCGACATAATTGCACTAATCGTTAGGGCTACCAGCAAGATCACCACGGTGACGCCGATAGTAAAAACCGAAGTTTGACCTTCATCAGTATGCAACGGCTTTGTCATTCGAATTCCCCAATGACGTGATACCCGGTGGCTTCCATCGTGGCGATTCGCGTTTGACTACCCATAAAGGTCGGCATTAGCGGAAGCGGAACATCGATAGACACGTGCACAGTGACCTGCGTTCCGGGATTGGAGCAGGGGGTGTCACTGCACTGGATGGCCGTGGTAGTTGTTTCTGGGGCTATTTGATAATCCTCAGCAGTTAGATACACCGTGCTAATGGCCTGGGATTCTGCTTGGCTAGCATTACCAGCATAGGCTAATGCCTTTGCTGCCTGGTCTGATGCAGCCACAGCAGCATAACCAGCAGCTTGTAGCTGGGAGATGGTAATAAGTAGATAAATCGCTGGGATAAGCAACAACACGGATAATGCTATAAATTCCACGGTGGCTGAACCATGGTCACTACGGCGTAAGGTCATAGGCGTGAGCAGTTGCCGATAGCGGGATCGGTCCGGTGATAAATCCCAGTAGTGGTATCTGGTGATCAATCGTGACGGTGATGAGTTCGCCGCTTGTTTCGCGGTTAACTGTGACATAAGCAGTGCTAGCATTTGGAATCGAGCTGGTAAGTAACTGTGTGGCTCGCTGCTTGCCATCGGCCAATGCACGATCGGCTAACGCTGCATGACGTGCCCCTGCTGATGCGGCGTCTATCATAGTGTTGCGGGTATGGATGATAACGCCGAGTTGCAATATGGTGCCGCACAACAAAGTGATCAGTGCGATGATCATCGCCGATTCAGCAACAATCGAGCCAGAGTCCTTACTGGACTGCATTTAGGCCCCAGAAACCCGTGCGATAGCCTCTTCAAACAGGCCATTAAGTGCCGGTCCGGCTAATGCCAACAGCCCCGCTACGAGTACGGCAGTCATTAGAGTGATCATCACCCACCCAGGGACATCGCCCCGGTCCTTTGCTAGGTGGGCTGCCGAACAATACCTTAACAGAGAAAGTAATAAATGCATTTGTGGTCCTTTCAAGGTTATAAGCCAATATTGAGTAATGAGAGTCCCGGGAAAACAGCAAAAATAACGGTGAGTGGCAGTACTCCAAAAATTAGCGGTACCAACATGCCAATTTCCTTTTTTCCAGCCACTTCCATAAGTTCACGCTTGGTGAGTTCTCTGACGTCACTTGCCTGAGCGTAGAGGACCGTAGCTAATGGTGTGCCACGCTCGTGTGCCACAATAAAACCTGTGATGAAACGCTCAACAGGGTTGAGTTTTAGCCGCTCGGAGCAAGATTTCAGCGCGACGGGAAGACTATCACCGGATCGAATATCGGCCAATACAAGCTTAAATTCATAGGCCAACTCTCCATGGGCTGTAGTCGCAACACGTTCAAGTGCCCCATGAGCCGAGTCGCCTGCGGCAACCGATAATGCAAGTAACTCAGCAATAGTAGGAAATTCTGCCAGGATTTTGGTGCGTCGTTTTTGTATTTGGTTGGTTAAGAAGTTGTCTCTGGCGAAAAAAGACACTGTCGTTGCTGTGATGACCACAAGTAGCCCGATTAGCGGGTGCAGCGCGTGATTTACCGCAGCTGTTACACAGCCCGCAGTGGCCAAACCCGCAAAACATGCCGCCGTAATGAGCTGCTGCGCTCGATAGTCAGAGACATTTAGCCGCGAACCGGCCTGCGCCAGACGTGCTGCTAGTTGATTATTGCCCAGGTTGAGTTTGTTTAGCTGCTCCACACCTGTCTGAATAACTGGCGCTACCAACTTGGACAACGTACCAAGCGTCGTTAGCGCGGGTTGCTCAGTGGGATTAACTGCTGAGTGGCCTCGCAGTTGTGGAGCGATACGTTCAGCCAAGCCGGGTTTATTAAATCGAAGGATCACGAGAATCAATAGCGCTATCCCGATCCCACCGGCAACTGCCAGACCGATAGCAAGCCAAAGCGCGGCTGTCACAGTACCCTCCGTTCAGCAGGCAACGACCCGATTCGTAACATAAGGCGGTAACAAATCACAGAAACAATCATGCCGGCAAATAGCACGAAAAGACCGGCCACTGATTGGTAAGCAGCTGCAGCTTGTGGTTGGGTGGCCAGCAATAACAACACAACCCACGGTGCCACAACGGCCAACCGTGCTCCATTGACAGTCCATGACTGACGCGCTTCGAGTTCAGCACGTGTGCGGGCATCGTCGCGTAAGAAATCTGACAGAGTTTCCAAGAGTCGACCGATATCAGCGCCACCGACTTCACGTGTGATTTGTAAGGCTGCAATCAACCGGTCGGCAGTTGGGTCCGACAAAGTATATTTTAACCGATTTAATGCATCGTCGAAGCGTGCACCGGACCGATAATCGGCAGTAAAGCTTGCAAATGCATCACGTAACTCTACTGGTCCACGGTCTGCTAGTTGTGACAGGGCTTCTGGCAGAGTCAGGCCGGCGCGTACAGCGGAGCGTAAGTTGTCGATGGCATCTGGCCAAATTTCGCGCAGTGCTGTTTGACGCCGGTTACCTTGCCAAACCAATGCTACCCAAGGCAATGCCCCAGCAAATAGACCGAAGCATAAACCAATTGGAGCTGCACCGGTCAACGCCGTTAGACAGATAAATACAATTCCGGCCAAGAGCAATGAAACAGTCACAACTGCAGAAACTGTAAGATGTGCGATACCGCTGCGCGCAATGAGCTGTTGGGGTTTTGTTGGAGCAGGGTGTACTGGCCTGGCTTTTCTGAGCCAAAAAGACCACCAGATCGCTAACAACCCAGTGCCCAAAAGAAGCCCGAAAATGACGCTCATGCGAGCCCACCAATAACATCACGAATATTTATCCCTGCAGCCTCAAATTTCGGATTGTTCATCAGGCCGGTAGGGTTCAAGACCAACTGACCGCTATCTATCCGAAACGTCGTGGCAGATTCGATGATCCCATTTTCGACCCGCTGTCCTACCGACAAGATCTCAGTAATCTGACGTTTACCGTCGTTGTTACGAGCGCAGTGCACCACCAGGTCGAAACAGCTTGCTACAGTCGGGGTAACAAATTCTCGACTAATATTCTCGCCAGCCAATAACGGCAGGGTACAAATTTTCGCGAGTGCATCGTGAGCCGAGTTGGCATGGACAGAGCACATACCCGCTAAGCCAGCATTCATCGCAACGAGCATATCCAGCGCCTCGGCCTCGCGAACTTCTCCAACGATAATTCTATCTGGTCGCATTCGTAAGGCTTCTTTAACGAGTCTGCGTAGCGAGATTTCTCCAATACCTTCAAGATTGGGTTGACGACACTGCATATTGACAACATCACGCTGCGGGATTTTTAGCTCAAAAATTTCTTCGACGGTGATTACCCGCTCTCTGGACCCAATCGAAGCGGATAGACAATTGAGCAATGTTGTTTTACCTGCCTGGGTTGCACCCGAAACAAGCACATTGAGGCCTGCACGAACGGCTGCATCGAGAAAGGCTGCTGCTTGGGCTGACAAACTTTGTTTCCGTACCAGGTCTGATAGACGATGAGCACGAACAACAAATTTTCGGATATTTACTGCCCAATGCTTCGAAGTGATATCCGGGATAACAACGTGTAAGCGGGAGCCATCCGGTAATGCTGCATCGACAAAAGGAGTCGACAGATCAAGCCTGCGACCACTCGTTTTAAGCATTTTTTCAACCAGGTCTGCTACTTGTTGACTCGATAACGAGATATTCGTCAATTCGGTAATTCCAGAACGTGCGCAGAAAACTTGTGTAGGGCTATTAATCCAAATTTCCTCGACGTCAGGATCATCTAGCAGTGGCTGCAGGGGACCAAAACCAGCTACAGCATCGAAAATAGCCTGTTGAGTAGCCGCCATGTTGTGAACCATTGGCAAAGGCGCATGCATACTGCGCTGATCGTAGCTAGCAGTAGCGCTAGCGACAAGCTCACGCACTGTATCGGGTTGTCCAGTTGGGTCAATACCTTGAGAGCGAATCAGTTCCCGGACTTCTAATTCCAACAACTGTTGTGCTTCCATTATGCTCCAAACCAACTCAACCTGTTATCGTGACGAAGTTCACTTTTACCCATATTTGCACGAGGTTCAACCCCTGAGCGACGCTTTGTGGATAAGTTGGTCAAATTTCCGAGCTATCCACAGGTAGGTTGCCATACTGACGCGACAACTCGCCGGTCGGTCACAATTGGGAGCAACTGATCAGGAAGGATAGCTGTGCTGTTGCAAATTTATGGGCTCGTGTCGTCACCGACGTGGTGGCAGCTGAATCGTATTCCTCATAACGGAGGGGCCGGTTTATCAGTTGTGTTGCAAGAGGTCCTCCCGGGCGGCGCGCAGTTTGAATTTCATACCGAAGCTGGTCCTCTGGCTGCGTTATCGCTCAGGCGTCTTACTCAGCTGTGGGATGACGGTGTGGGACGACTAGTGGCAAAGCCTATCGGATCTGCAGGACGGTTTGGGACTGCTAGTCGGTTGTATTTAGTTACATCAGCTGGCTCCGATGCGGGACGTATTTTTCCGCTAACAAGGGGCAAACTTTCTGTCGGTCGTGGTGCTTCCCGAGCGCAGGTCCGTGATCCGTGGTTGTCTGGACACCACTTCGATATCCGTCTGGCCTCGAATGGCACGCTGGTGGCCCCGATAGATCAGCCACAGTTTTTATGGGAATCCGGTGAACCCTTTCAAGCTGGCAGCACAAGCTTTCTTCTACACCGGGGCACTGGGAAACCATTGAATGCACCAAAGACCCCTAGCAGTTTCGAAATCCAACCGGGACAAGCCCCATCCCCACCCAACGTGGTTTTGCAGGTTATCGGCGCTGCCGCACCCTTAGCGATAGGTATTGTTCTCATGGTGATGACCGGCATGTGGTACTTCTTGTTATTCGCCGGTATTTCTGTGATCATCGCGGCCGTCATGATCATGCAGTATCGGCGCGCTCGTAAACGGTTCAGAGCGCAAATTGCCGCCGCTCTCGATCAAACAGCCGAAACCATGGCAGCAGAAGTTTTTGCTCCACATCAGCTCACCCTTGCTCTCACGAGCACAGACCCTGATCCGCTAAGCTTACAAACGATACAGCCGGAGCACCCCATCATCTATGTAGGTACAGGCATTCGCAAGGCCACAATGGAAGAAGTCTCACAACCTGGAAGTTGGGATGCCCATCTAGAAACTGCCGTTGCCGTGACGCTTTCGTTGAAGCCTGGTCAGTGCACCATGGTAATAGGCGATCCGCCTAGTCTGCGAGCAGTTAGGAATTGGTGTCTGGCACAGTTATTCCGGCATGCAAAAGCCACTGGAACGGGAATAATCATAGACGGCAGACACATTGGTGGAAAGCCCACAATCCAAGTATCAAACCTGGTTTCGTACAGACCTGATCGTCACCAATTGGTGTTTTGCGGACATGCTACCGCGGTGGTTGATGAGCATTTAACTGTAATCGATCTTTCAGCGAAGCGTGTCGATGGAGCAATCTCGGCACATAGCCTAGAGCCGTTGGGCATCAGCAGCGCAGTTCTGCAACGCATCCATGACGAAATAGCACTGGACCAACCAGCGCCGCTGATCACTGGAAACTACCTACAATTGTCTACAGCTACAATGCAAGGTTGGGCCACCGACACATTAACTACTGCAGTAGGTGTCGGACGTTTGGGGCTGACAATCGATTTGGTAAAAGACGGACCGCATTTATTAATTGCGGGCACCACTGGGTCCGGTAAGTCTGAGCTACTGCTAACGGTATTGATTGGGATGGTTGAGCGCTACCCACCCACCGAGGCAAGCCTAATTTTATTAGACTTCAAGGGCGGCTCGTCTTTTAACATACTGGAACCACTCCCCCACACTATGAGTGTCGAGACGAATCACGTGGCTTCTACATCGTTTCGTTCACTGGACGCTATTGCGGCTGAACTTCACAGACGCGAAGTATTATTCGCTGACCACAGTGTCCCTGATTATCAAGAATTCCGTCGTTCTTATCCTCAGATAGTCCTACCCCGACTTGTCGTGGCTATTGATGAGTTGCGGGTGCTAGTGAACCAAAATCCGACTGCTGCAGAGACTCTGGCACGCCTGGCTGCCACCGGCAGATCCCTAGGATTCCATCTCGTTATCGCAACACAACGAACCCAAGGCGCGGTTAGCTCCGATATTCGGGCCAACATTGGTGCCATCATCAGCTTGCGGACCGCTACAGAACATGACTCGTGGGAAGTTTTGGGCACTGCCGATGCCTTTCGGATTTCTCCGTCAAATCCCGGGCGGGCATATTTTAAAGCCGGTGCAGATCTGCCACAGCTATTTCAGACGGCCCGTTATGTCTTGAATAGTGAACCAATAGTGATACAGCCCCATTCACAAAGCAATGCTCAACGGATCCAAGCAACAACTGACTGGACGGCACTTGTAAATCAACTGCATAACCGAGCAACGATGATGCCGATACCTGAACCGGTAATTTTGCCGGAGCTACCGCAAAATATAAGTGTGGCTCAGCTAAGTACATGCGAAATTCCAAAACGTAACGCGGTCCTAGGTCTAGTCGATGACCCTGCTCAACGCGACCAGTACCCGGTCGCACTGGGTACTACACCACAACAGACAAACGGCACGTTCTTGGCTAAATCTGTGGCTTGGATAGGAGCAGGCGGCAGTGGTATTGAGCTGACCGCCAACGTGGTGTGCGAACATGTTTTATCGCAACCCGACCGGTGTGTGCTGCTCGACGGCGGACACCAAGCTCAGAACAATTCTGGCTGGGATAAATATATTCATTCAACCAGTTCCGATCCAGATACACTCAAGCAGTTGCTTCAGTGGCTAGAAGATTCACTGACTGATAAGCGACCAACTACCTTGATCATCACGGACTGGGGAAGTTGGTCAACTCAGCTAGTTACCGGAAGTTTTCAAGGTCTAGAAGACTGTCTCATTCAACTACTACGCCAGCATGAACCAATTTTGACCATCTACGTTTTTGGTTCAAGAGAGTTAGCCGGCGGACGAATGCTGGCGATGATTCCTGACCGGTTCTATTTGCCACTAAATTCCTCACCTGAACACCAGATGATTTGGCCAAAACTTATTGCGGTTCCACCAGTGGTATCTCGCGCAGTCCTCGTATCTGCTGAACAACCAGCAGGTGGCAGGGCCGTGCAGTTATGTTGCCATTAGCTGATGGACTGTGCCATGGCCGACGCATATAAACAGATGGTAGCAGCGGTTGCAACATTAAGAGATTCTGCCAGACCATAGAGCGGTACAGCTACTCGGTGGTTAGCCAATGCGAGTTCCTGGTCCGCTAATCCACGAGCCTCATTACCAAATAGCCATGCAGTTGGTCTGGCCAGTACACACGTATCTACCCGATCTAAGGTATCGTCGCCATATCCATCGGCGGCAAAAACCTGGCCAGAAAACATAGACACAAAAGTAGCTAAATCTGCCTGCGTGTATACAGGTAAATGAAATAGCGAACCGGCTGTTGATCGCACCGTCTTTGGGTTATAAATATCTACGGTCTGCGACGTCGTAACTACATAATCGGCTCCAGAAGCATCCGCTGTCCGAATGATCGTACCCGCATTTCCCGGGTCTTGAATTCGAACAAGAACGCCCGCAAGATCTGCTTCGCGTGGTGGACTGAGAGGCGCGGACGGGAGGTTTGCTACCACGATGATGTTCTGGTGAACCACAGCATCAGACATAGCTTGCAATACGGCCGAGGACGTTTCGGCCACAAACACGCTACCGTTCAGTTGTCCCACCAAGTCGTATAATTGGCGATCTGTCGTAGACAAGTGCTGAGTGTAATAGACCTCTGCGATGGTGTTATCGGCCGGCCACATTTGCGCTGCGTGTTCAGATAAATTCAGGCGTCCCAAATGAGCCAGTATAGCCTCAGTAGCTGACTGCGGTCCCTCAACTAGAAACTTCTGGCGCCGATTTCGGACAGCAGAACGCCCCGCCAATTGGGCGACCCGTTTAACACGATCAGCGTTTGGGTTATCCATCCAATTGACGGGGCGATTATGCATAATTTATGCCCAGTTGCGCATTACTTCGCGACTGGCGCGTTCACATCAGCAGGCAGCGCCGCTTTTGCCATTTTGACCAGAGCGGAGAAGGTTTCTGCATCAGAAACAGCAATTTCAGCCAGCATACGACGGTCCAATTCAATCTCGGCAAGTTTCAGACCCTGAATGAACCGGTTGTAAGTCATACCGTTGGCACGTGCGGCAGCGTTAATACGCGTGATCCACAGACGACGGAAATCGCCTTTACGTTTGTGACGGTGCTGATAATTGTAGACATACGAGTGCAATAATTGCTCGTGAGCTTTACGGTACAGACGGGAACGCTGACCGCGGTACCCTTTAGCGCGCTCCAATACAGTACGGCGCTTTTTCTTTGCGTTAATCGAACGTTTGACACGTGCCATGCGTTCTACTCCTTTTGTCTTTTCCCTCTACAGGGAGGAAAGCTGTTAGTTTACTACCTGCGTAATGGTTGACTAAACACCGAGCATGCGGCGAATACGTGCAACGTCTGCCTTGGCAACGGTCGTATCAGGTTTGAGACGACGCTTATAGCTCGAAGGCTTGTGCTCCAGGTAGTGACGGCGATTTGCGCGTTCGCGCATCAGCTTGCCTGACCCGGTGACGCGGAAGCGCTTACGGGCACCATTATGAGTTTTCATTTTCGGCATTGTGGCCGTTCTCCTTCTTCATCATTTTGCTGGCTTCCGCTTGAAACCAGTCTCAGTCTTATATAAGACCTTCGGTCCCTGCACCGTTCTTGGCTCGGGCAAAATCTTCAGGGTAGTCCAACTTATGAAGCACGTGGGCCTGGTTTCGGTCCATCTGTCGGCTTCGTAGCCTGTTGTTTTAGTTCATCTGGCATGGCGTCGGCAACGGAGTTTTTTGGAGTTGCTTGTTCTGCCTGGTTTTCGCGTTCTTCTCGGGCAGCTGCTGCGCGACGGTCACGCCTTGAGCCACCGCCTTCACGTGGCTTGTGTGCGCCACCTTTACCTTTGGCAGTTTGGGCGCCACGTACTGGGCCAACAACCATAACCATGTTTCGACCATCTTGGCGGGGCTTAGATTCTATTTCCCCAAATTCCGCCACATCATCGGCGAAGCGTTCAAGAAGTTGCACTCCGAATTCTGGGCGCTGTTGTTCGCGACCGCGGAATTGGATCATTGCCTTAACCTTGTCACCAGACTTCAAGAAACGCTGTGCTTGCGAAACTTTGGTTTGGTAATCGTGGTCTTCAATCTTCAGACGGAAGCGGACTTCCTTCAGCTGCGTAGTTGCTTGGTTTCGGCGCGACTGGCGGGCCTTTACGGCGGCCTCGTACTTCCATTTACCGAAGTCCATCAATTTTGCGACTGGTGGTTTCGCCTTTGGGGCTACTTCTACCAGGTCTAAGTCAGCTTCAACGGCCAGCCGTAACGCATCTTCGATACGCACGATTCCGACCTGTTCGCCCTCTGGGCCAACTAACCGGACCTCGGGCACGCGAATGCGTTCGTTTACTCTTGGCTCGCTAATGAGATATCTCCTTGTATAGGTAACGTTGGTAGTCGCCAACTCCCAGTGGCTGACCTCTCCAGGAAGGCATAAAAAAAGCCTCCCTGTGCAGACAGTGGAGGCTCAAACATCAACGAACGTAGTTCATTATGTTCAACAAATACTACCTTGGAAAAGTGAATATTTGGGTTACCTGACAACTAGATCTACAATCCGTCGGCAGGTGGGAGGAATACCTCCACTTGTCATACGCCCAATAACTATAACAGTATTTAGCGACCAGGACAATTGCGCGTTAGTTTCACACAGCTACTCTTTGCATGAAACCTTTGTCGATCTACACCATGCCCTTACAAGATATGCCAAGCTTAATATATGACTGAACCACATAACCATGCATCCGATGGCGTTACCGGATTTGGGCTCAACGATGTCGAAAACCAAGTTCGCGAAATTCATGAAGTCCCAGCAGCTGAAGTAATTTCAACCACCGCGGTTCACTTAATGACCGCAGCTGCGGTCAAAGTTGGCCTAGGCGATATGCCTAACGCGCGAGACCATATCGATTTAGATGAAGCGCGTAAGCTCATTACAGCCCTAGCCGGTTTGATAGTTGCTGGCGCACCTGACATGGGATCGGCCCATGCTGCACCGCTTCGCGATGGTCTGCGCTCGCTACAGCTAGCGTTTCGTGACGAGTCGATCGTCCCTGATCCTCCGGGTCAAGGACCAGGTGAGAAATACACTGGCGCAGTCAACTAGCTTCCGTCACGGCTCCGGCGTTGAGCCATGTGTTCATTCAGCGCCGGAGTAAATAAGCAAACTAGCACCACCGCGCCAGATATCAATGTACTCACTCCAGCCAAAGCATTATCCATATATGTGAACGAAACAATTACCGCTAGCAGCTCGGCTACGACCAACGCTCCACGTGGCCAGGCTTTTCCGCGGTAGACACCAAATGCTGCGGCAAAGAGCCACACTGCACCTAAAATAAATAAGAAAACTAGAAAATATTTTGCTGTGCCCGGTAACTGATGAGATGCAGGATCTAGGATTATTAGTATCGAGCTAACTAACAGCGCAACGGCTTGCGCCGCTACAATGAGAGTTACGAGTAGAACTACCGGCAAAAGGCGCGCGCTGGGCGGTGTCTGAGGCATAAATAACTCCGTTGCGTGAAAAGTTGCTACGTCCAAATACCTCGTACCAGCGTAGCTTCCTCCGGTGTCGCCACTGTGATAATAGCGTCACTGACCGGTTGAATCATAAGACATTGTGATTAACAACTCGCTATTTTGACGTTTTTTCTTAAAAAACCTCTTGAACGGGTGCACGTTCCATGGAAAGCTGGTCGTAACACATTAACGCCGATCGGTAGTCAGTTTGTCACTGCGGGACATAAAATAGCGTTGCATGACGCCGCTAGGTTCGGACTACTGATCACTAGAGACTTTGTTTTATGGACGCTGACATGGCGTTTTCTTAGGGAGCGATGAACATGGATTGGCGCAGTCGCGCGGCCTGCCTTGATAAGGACCCGGAACTCTTTTTCCCGGTAGGTAATACCGGGCCTGCACTATTACAAATTGAAGAAGCAAAAGCGATTTGCCGCACCTGCCCTGTGCAAGAGGTGTGCTTACAGTGGGCCATTGATACCGGCCAAGATTCCGGTGTCTGGGGTGGCATGAGCGAAGACGAGCGTCGTGCGCTGAAACGTCGCAAAGCACGCGCGCGTCGCGTTTCATAACACGACTTAGTCAAAAGCTTTTGGTGCTGCGCACAGTGTGCCAGCGCCAAAACTTTTTAAAGCTCCAAAGGGATGTGTACTATCGCCCGGGTTCCTGCGGTTCCAGTGGTGGCAGGGTGCTGACGTTGCCAACAAATAGTACCGCGAAGATCTGATTCTACAAGTGTTCGAATAATCTGGGTGCCTAGTCCATTGCCAATGGAATAGGTCGCATCAGCAGAACCCGACTTCCCCTCATCAACAACTTCAACCTTCAGCTGCGAATCCCGGTTGTCTGTGCCTTGGAGTCGCTTGACCAACAAAGTGATCTCCCCACCATGTGCTGCCGTGCCATGTTCAACGGCATTAGTTGCAAGTTCGTTAACCACTAGAGCCAGCGGGGTGGCAAGATGCCCTGGTAGTTCACCGAAACTACCGCGAATAACAGTGGTCACAGCTTTAGAGCCTGCCGCGATATCCACTGCCATTGTAAATTGACGATGCAATAGCTCGTCCATATCTACTGTTGCGTCCATAGTTTGCGACAAGGTTTCATGCACCATCGCAATAGCATCAACACGGGACATAGCCTGTAATAGTGCCTGACGCGCATCGTCGGATTGCATTCTGCGCGATTGCATGCGCAATAGCGAGCCAACAGTCTGTAAATTATTTTTGACTCGGTGGTGAATTTCACGGATAGTGGCGTCTTTACTAATCAGTTGTTCATCGCGCCGTCGGATTTCAGTGATGTCTCTCAGCAGCACTAATGCGGCAAAGAGTTCACCATCTTGGTTGATCAGTGGAATAGATCGCGCTGATAGTACAATCTTTCGCGTTTCGATGTCCACGCGAGCTGATTGGCGACCAAAGAGTACAGCAGGCATTGACTCATTCACCGGTGTACCTTGGTCTAAATGGTTGGTAACCATCCGCGACAGCTGCCGGCCCTCCATAGATTCTCGAATGCCCAGCTTGCGAAACGCCGATGTCGCATTCGGTGAAGCATAAGTAACAAGCCCATGGGCATCTATGTGGACCAGACCATCGCCAACCCGCGGGTTGCCGTGACTAGTCGAAGAGGCTTTGGAATCCTCAGCTGGCCACAGCCCGTTGGCGATCATCACAAATAAGTCGTTAGCCGACTGTCGGTACACTTCTTCGAGTCGGGATGCCCGCCGTTTCGACACGAGGTTCTGGTGCACTGTCACCACCGCGATGGTTTCGTGTTGCCACACCACCGGCCAAGCGCTTACTCCAGGAGGTGCGTGAAGAAAGTCTTCGCTAGCAACAACGGGTTCATGGTTGGCCAGCACATGTTCTAAAACCGGTGCCAGACCGGCCGGCGGTCTGCTTCCGGTCATATCTTGTGGCAGTGTCGTTTGGGCAGTCACCGGGCGAGCCTGGGCATGGGCAATAAAAGTCCCCTCATGCGGATACCACAAGACTACATCGCAAAACGCCAAGTCTGCTGCAATCTGCCACTCTGAAACAATGAGTTCTAGACGTTGTTTATGTTCATCGGCAATAACAAACCCGGGTGTCGAGGTATCCATGCTTGTAGCGTACTCTCGACTGCCCGGGTTTGGTAAAACCGTGCCCGCGTTACAAAATCAGTGTGCGTAGACGTCGCAACACGACAGTCAGCATCGACAGATCTGTATTACCCTCGCTAGCTGCTTGTTCGTGCAGCTGTTCCGAAACACCTTCCAAGAAATCACGTACTCTGGCGACACGTCGGACGTGGTCAGCCTCCCAATGCTCGATGGCAGCCTGGGGAGTTAGGGATTCGGTACCTTCGGTAGTAACGACGGCGCCGGTGAGTTCAGTAAGCCAGGCATAGAGATCTTCGCGCATCGAAACTCGTGACAGCACATCCCAACGAGTACGCCGGGACAGTCCGGTAATAAGTTCCAATAAGTTACTGACGTCGAATTCCTCATGCAAGGCGAAGAAGACACCAGCCACCCGTAGCGGGTCGACATCGATCCTGTTGGAAAGCTCCACAATATCTAGAAGCGAGTAAGCTTCGAAAATCCGTGCCGTTTTAACTGCCACTTCCTGTGGGAAACCGGCCCTGATGAGTCGGTCACGTTCAGCTTCAAACGCCTTTTTGGTATCACCGATAAACATTTCGGTAAGCCGCGGCAACAGCGCTTGTACTTGGCCTTGATAGGCGTCGATTCGCTGTTGCATGGTTAAATCGGCACGTTGGTGATAGATAAGCCAGCGAGTCAGTCGGTCAGTGAGCCTCCGCAGACCGTAACCCGCTTGCCAGCGTAGTTGCGCATCAAGCGAGCTCGGCAGTGTCTCAAGGGCCTGGCGATATTCTTCGAGACCAAAAATTTCCTGGGCGGCCAACAACGATTCGACTACAGTACGAGCATCGGCACCCGTTTCTTCTTGGGCTCGGAACACCGAGCTGATACCGCCGGTGTTTACCACATGGTTTGCTACGGTCATGGCAATAATTTGTTTGGCCAATGGATGGTGCAGAATCGTATCGCCGGCTTGTTTGCGTAGCGTTTGGGGGAAGTAAGCGTACAACCAGTTATGAAACCATTCGTCATCGACCAAAGGTGAGTTCAGCAGGTCGTGCATTAGCTGTATTTTGGTATATGAAGCCAAGACCGCCAGTTCCGGGGTGACGAAACCTTTGCCTTCTCGCATACGGTCACGGATTTCAGTTTCAGCCGGAATAGCTTCTTGTTCTCGGTTCAGTCCCGCATGCTCTTCCAGCCACGCAGTATGGCGAATATATGTTGGAGCCCAGTCCTCTTCGAGGCCCTCTTCTAAACGCAACACTGCGTTTTGGGCAGTGTTAGTGGTTAACACGAGATCAGCAACCTCGTGGGTCATCGATAATAATAAATCGGTGCGATCAGATTCGCTGACAAGCCCTTCGGCCAGCATCGTATCGATCAGGATTTTAATATTGACCTCATGATCTGACGCATCGACACCACCGGAATTATCGATGGCATCCATGTTGATGAGCACTCCGTTGAGCGCAGCTTCAACGCGACCGGCCTGAGTGGCTCCGAGGTTTCCGCCTTCTCCAACAACTTTGGCACGTATTTGGTCACCATTGACCCGGATCGGATCATTGGCCCGATCCCCCACATCGTCTTGGGTTTCTTCACTGGCCTTGATGTAGGTACCAATGCCCCCGTTGTAGAGTAGGTCGACGGGAGCCTGTAAGAGCGCTTTAATAAGCTCATTTGGGGTCAGTTCGGTAACGTCGTCTCCCAAATCAAATACCCGACGCATTTCTTCACTGATTGGTACCGAACGTGCTGATCTATCGAAAACACCACCACCTTGCGAAATCAGCGATGAGTCGTAGTCACGCCAGGTTGACCGTGGCGTGTTGTATAAACGTTCGCGTTCATCAAAGGCGGCATCCGGTTCTGGATCTGGGTCGATGAAAATATGTAAGTGGTTGAAAGCAGCTACAAGTTTGGTGTGGCGTGACCTGCGCATGCCGTTGCCAAAAACATCTCCGGACATGTCACCGATACCAACGACAGTAAATGGTTCGGATGTTACATCGATCCCAAGGGCGCTGAAATGTGATTTGACCGATTCAAAAGCACCGCGAGCGGTTATGCCCATACCTTTATGGTCATAACCGACTGAGCCGCCTGAGGCGAAGGCGTCTCCCAACCAGTGGTCGTATTCGGCGGCGATTTCATTAGCAGTATCCGAGAACCCTGCCGTTCCCTTATCTGCTGCCACCACCAGATAGGAGTCGACGTCGTCGTGGCGAATAATGTTATCACGGGTGATGATAGAGAGTTTTCCATCAATCTTTTTTTGGTTATCGGTGATGTCTAGCATGGCACGCATAAACGTCCGATAGGCTTGCTTGCCAGCGGCTACCCATGCGTTGCGGTCCACTGCAGGGTTTGGCAAGTCGTGAGCAAAAAATCCGCCTTTGGCGCCTTCTGGCACGATAACGGCATTTTTGGTTTGCTGGGTTTGGACCAACGACAACACTTCGGTGCGAAAGTCTTCGCGCCTATCCGACCACCGGAGTCCACCGCGAGCGATAGCACCGAACCGGAAATGTACCCCGGATACTTCGGGGGAATGCACCCAGATTTCATGAAGTGGCTGAGGCAT
Source organism: Candidatus Yaniella excrementigallinarum (assembly GCA_019113675.1). Classification (GTDB taxonomy): domain Bacteria; phylum Actinomycetota; class Actinomycetes; order Actinomycetales; family Micrococcaceae; genus Yaniella; species Yaniella excrementigallinarum. Next base: position 45,503 of record DXHA01000097.1, on the reverse strand, counting down.
AGGAGCAAATGGAATCCGTTGTGGTGCCAGTTTGAAGCTGCGCCAGCCGTGACCGGTATAAACATTGGTTCGGTCGGTAGCTTGCATAACGGTGAGGAATTGGCGCAGCACCCGGTCTGCGTCCAAAGTCGGGACTTGTTCAAGTCGTTCATGTAGCGAGTCGACCAGAACATCAAGTCGAGCTTTGCGGTCCTGTGACGCAATTCCGTTGGGCTCTTCCGGTACTCCGGCAAGATTTGGATCAAAACGTGTTTCGAAATACTCGGCTAACCCCGAAGTAACGGATGGATTTGCAAGCAGCACTTCGGCCATAAAGTCTAGGGAAGTGGGAAGTTGCAGCTGGCGTAAGTAGTGCCCGTAGGCTCGCAGCACGGCAACCATATCCGGTGATATTCCTTGGTGGAGCACCAGTTTGTTAAAGGAGTCTGCTTCGATGTCACCAACGATGGCGGCCGCGACAGTATCTTCCAGCAGCTGTCCCACGCTGGCGATATTTACCTGGTCGCTGGCAATGAGGCCCACATCATAGAGGTAGTAACTCTGCTGGTTGCGCGGGGTGATTCTGAACGGGTATTCGTCAGTTACTTCAAGTCCTAGTTCACCTAAAATCGGCATCAGCGTCGTTAGGGTAATGGGCTTGGTGGAATAAATCTTCATCCGTGCCCCGATAGCCGTCGGCACCAGATAAATGGCTGGGTGCTTGCCGGTTAATGCGGTGAAACGTGAAATGTCCTCCATCGCGTCGTCGATTTCAAATCGCACACGATAGTTTGGCGGGAAGGCATCATCCCATACCTGTGCGGCTTCTACCCCGGAGTTCTCACCAAAGACAGTGACCGCCTGGATATCCACACCCTCTTTCCAGGAGCGCACAGCCATTACCAGGTCGTCTTCGATCACCTGGTGGTCCAGCGAATCATAACCACGCCAATCACTGGGCAGTTGAATCCGGTAGAACAGTCGTGCGACCACAGACTCATCCAATTGGACGTGGTAATCTAACGATTCGGCTTTCAGATGCTTAACCAACACATCTTGAATCCGTAGGCGCACAGACGTGTTGTACCTGTCGCGAGGTAGATACACCATAGCCGTCATAAACCGGCCATAGATATCGGGGCGCAAGAATAGCCGGGTCTTTCGACGTTGACCCAGCGAGAGAATCCCTAGCATGGTGTCAAGGATTTCGTTGGGATGCATCTGTAGCATCTCATCGCGTGGGTAACGGGCGAGTTCTTGGTCGAGGGCCTCTGCCGAGTGGGATGCCGGTGCGAAACCAGCCTCGGTGCGTACTTGGGCGGCGAGCTCACGAGCATAGGGCACCTCATCGATCGGTGTGGCTTCTAGAGCTGGCCGCCACAGCCCGATGAAGCGCCGCTCCCCCACGACTGTGCCTGTTGTGTCATATTTTTTCGCCGCAATGAAATCCATATAGGCGTTGCGATACACCCGTGACCGAGAATTCGTTTTCGTAATGATCAACGGGTTAGGTTTTTCAATTTGTTGTTGGCCCAGTTCGGTCAGTGGCTGGGCACGGGATGGTCGATCCCGCATGACCCCGAGTCCAGTCTCGCGATCGGCGTCCAAAAATTGTTCGCCATCACGATTAGTAGCCAAGTTGTATTCGCGATATCCCAAGAACACAAAATTGTCATCGCGCATCCATTCAAGCAACTGCGCTGCCTGTTCAACTCCCTGAGCCGATTCCGGACTTTCACTACGAAGCGCCTCAGCGGCTCGGGTCGCTGCCATTTTAAGATTGTCATAATCGTCATCAGCTGCCCGAGTATCTGCCAGGGCGACCGCAACGGCTTTTTGGAGTTCTGCTGCCTGCTCGTCATCCAGCGGCACACCAGTTTGAATGGAAATCCATGACTGTACTTGTGTCTGATATCCGGGGGGTGCAGCCGGGATTTTTTCCAATGGCGACACCGGATCGCCAGAAATTCGTGGCAGATGAGCCGGTAGTTCCAGGATCGCTGTCAGTTGTCCATCTACCTCGGCGTGCTGAGCCACTACGATGGGGTGAACAATCACCGCCATGGGGATATCAAATTTAGTCAGTTCAGTTGAGACTGAATCCACTAAATAACGGATATCTGGGTGTACGACTTGGACAATAGCGTGTCTTGGAGCCTGGACGATACCTATTTTTGGTTCTGTTCCAGCATCAGCAGCTAGCGCCAGATGGGACTGGACCATGGTTGCACGGCCTTGTTCTCCTAGGGCATGTTGATCTTCTGGAGATAGATGCCGGAAGTAGGCTTGTTCAAGCGCATCGGTAATTTCTAACTGGCTATCTGTAGACGGCGCTGTCCACAGTGGATCGTTTGCGGGCATACTGATACTTTCTGTTGCGAAAAATTTCAGATATGACGGCGCCATTGCCGCCATACTTCACCCTAGCTTCTGCTTAGTAGTTGCAACAGGGCTCGATATCCAACCTGCCGATATTACTTGCTGCGTGTCAGACTACGTTTTAGCCCACCCATCACACCACGCATCTTAATCTTTGGAAGCCGGATTCGAGACGACAGGTTATTCGGTTGGCCGGCCGCCGGTACCGGCATAGAAAGACAAGCGGAGACCAGGCTGGCTATCGTCTGACGAAGTTGGCTTTTCGGAGCGTTTTCTGCAAAAGCTTTGCCAGCTAATAATGCCGCGGCGGTTGTTTCTGGGGCCCATGCAATAAAATGCTCTAGCTGCATGCTTGGTCCAAAGCGTTGCCAGACCCCGGCTAACTGACGTTTCGGGCCAACCCCGGATGCCGCGGCACTTACCTTATTAACCACGGGTACGATTGTGGTTTGGGCAATTTCGGTCAAGTGCTCCAGCCCTTTGATAAACCGTGCGAATCCTACCGGATCGCCGGTTCCCACAGCCACGATGGAATTGGCGGTCGACACCGCGGTAAGTGTCGTAGCATTGCGTTGCGGTGCTGGAATATCGAAACTTAGTTCTTCGTCTTCTTCTAACCCAAAACCGCAGTCAATAATGACATGATCCCAGCCGGCACGGGCTGCCTCAAGTACCTGCGACCAGGCTGCAGACCGAAGCTGCGGCCACCTTTCGGCACGCGTCAGCCCTGTGAGGACAAACAGTGAAGCCCCTTGAACTGTGACCCGCTCTGTGAAATTGGCAAGTTCCTCGGCGTCAATGCCGCGATGTTCAGCAGTGCGGCATGCTTGGGCGATTGCTGCGGTTTCATCTAGCAAACCCAGATGCGCTGCAACAGCTGCCCCATAGGTATCGGCATCGATCAATAACGTCCGATACCCAAAAAGCGCCGATTCCACAGCCATATTTACGGCCACTGTTGTCACGCCCGGTGCGCCAATCGGTCCCCATACGGCAGTAACTTGACCTACTGGCGCCTGCTTTGAGTTGGTTTGTCCCGGAACGCTTTCCAACGACAGCCTATCGGTATCGGTCGGCTCGACGCTTTCATCTGCAACATACTGCGCCGTAGTTGGCTTGTGGGGCACATCGGTAGCAGGGTCATACGGGGCAGCTCGTCGACCAGATGAACGTCGCGTTGTCGGCTGGCCAGGAGGATTCGCAACGGTAACGGGGTGATCTGGGTCCACGTCCTGAAGAAACTGGAGCTCCTCGTGACTAAATTCTTGCGAGCTATCGGCTGTTATGCCGTTATGAAGATATGCGGTTTGTAACCAATGCACCAATTCATCGCCGGTTAATTCCGGTGAGGCAACGGGGACACCCAGCTGGTGTAACCGCTGCCGGTCACCATTGATATCACTGATTGCGGCAACCTTCGGACCGTACCCATCGCCGTCCGTCAACTGTTGCAGAGTTTCTAAATTCACCAGTTCAAAATCATCAGCAATTAATACCAGATCGACTAGCCCAGATCGCGCCACGGCCAGCAACTCTGCCATGACGTGGCACCGATGGGTGATCGTGACATCCGAGCGAGTTGCTTCAATTGGTGTCACGTGGTCAAAACGCGGATTTATTGTCGTTGCAACGTTTAGAGGCTTCATAGTTGCTAATTTCCAACAGTGGCGGGTACAAGGGATATTTGAGCGCCATTGGCTTGAGCATCGAGTACAGCAGGCAAGGAATCTTGCGATAACATCAAATACACGGTCGTAGTGTCCGCGACCGCAAACGTCGACGCGTTATCGTCAATTCCCACGACTTCTGCATTACCAACAAGTTTATTTGGCTCCTCGAAACCGCGTCCGTCATCGTCTAATAACGCAACCCAGACATCAGCTCTTGAACCCAGATTTACTGCTGCAGGCATATCTTCAGAAACTCGAACGCCGACTTGTTGACGACCGTCGGGGTCAGACTCAGCGACTCCTTTTGTAGGCAGTAACTCCCCCTGACGAATCGTGGAGGAGACTAAAAACTCCGGTGGCAACTTATCTTCTGCTGACCAGTAGCGGTCGGCAGACTCAGAGATGTTGGCTTGGACAATATGAAAATCCGCTGCGCTGACCTGCGCGCCGGGCACGATATCAACTGACGCTGCCCAATATCCTTGTCTCGCGTCCATAGATTGGACGAGTGCGACCACACCGGTGACAGATAGCAGGACGAGAATTACGCCGACAATCAAACGCGGATCCCGCCCGCCCGGTGCGCGTAGACGAGACGCTTCTGTTGGTTTTTCATTCATGCATTTTTCCTCAAGGAGTCAGAGTATCCGCATCTACTGTGACCTATTGCACCAAAGAACAAAAGCCTTGAAGTACCTCTTCGGGCAAATCGTTGACTAAACCGCAGAATCGTCACGATTCGATATAGCGCCTCACTTGTGAACAATATGAAACTAGAGTAGCCTAAAAGTTGCAAAATTGATCAAACTACCTCAAATATTAGGAGTTACCGTGCCTCGTTTCATGACGCTGACGGATGTTGCAGAAGAACTGCAAATTTCCACTGCGGCCGTGCGCACTATGGTGCTCAAAGGAGAGCTCGAGGCTTTCCAGATTGGTGGTCGCGGTCAATGGCGAATTGACTCTCAAAAATTTGAGGAATTCATCGAACAACTCCACGAAGAGCAGCGCCAACGAGTGGTCGAATCCGAACACACCGAACAGCACCAGTAGGCGCACTGCTTGCTCCTAGAGATTTTGCAGGCCCAGCGGCGCAGCACGCACCAGTGAGATAGCATCCCATGAAACCACCCGCACCCCCTGGATATGTGAAGAACGTCGAAATTCATCCCGGGCGTGCAGTGCTATGTCAAAATGGTCTTTGCCTACCCTATCGATTGTTCCTTCTGCAATAACAGAGCCACTCAGCCCGATAACTTGCACAGCTTCGCGGCGCCGAGCCAACGCCCGAAATACGGCCGCTAAACTGGGACCGGCACAGAGCGGACGCGCTGGAACGATTGCATGTTTCAAAATGGCTTCAACGCCAACGATTGCAGGCCTGGGGAGCAGTATTGCTCCGGCCTCATCGAGGCCCCCAACCCATGTCGGTCCGACAGTCAACACTTTGATCGCCTGCAACCTTCCGCCATGAAGCACCAAGCGCACTGTCTGGCCTAAGGTTGCTCGCAGCCTATCCATTAGAGTCAGCTCCGCCCACATTCCTCGGGTCAGCTCAGCGGCGTCCTGCTCTACCCCCTGCCACTGACCAAATTCCAGCTGGGCTTCCAGATCAGCAAACAACTCATTCCAACGCATGAAATCAGCCTATGACTAGGCTGGAAAAAATTCACCGCTTGATGCCCGCCCAAGCTATGCGACGCTTAGAACAATAGGGCTCAGTAAATTTAGTACGTGTATTTATCTAAGTTCAATCAAAATATATCAAACAAAATCATAATGAATCATTGACACGCAACGTATATCCGGGTAGAACTACTGTCATTACTTAGGGACAGATTCCATCAGGAGGTAGCGTTGGGCAACCATGTTAATCTAGGATCGCGTCGGCGAGCGGGTTTTGAAGACCTTTTGCTTGCCGGGCTTGGGATACTTACTGGTCCACTGCTGTGGTGGATGGGCCAGACATGGCAACAACATCCAGCTGCCTCGTCGATTCAGTCTCTTGAGCATTGGATCGCACTACTGTGCGGTTTCTTTGGCGTAGGACTCAGTGCCTTATGGCTTGTCTTTATTATTGCAGGGCTAGGGTTTGCCATCGCTCTGAAAACAAAGAACTCGCTGGTTGCTCGGTGGGCAAAGCTATTTACACCGAAATTTTTGCAGCGAATCATTATCTCAGCTCTTGGTTTCCAATTAGCGATGGGATCTCAAGCTTTTGCAGCTGAAGTACCAGACACCGAGACTACCCCAGTAGCCTCTCCACTCCCCGACAACGCATTTATGCCCCAGGTACTGGAGCAGCCCACCCCGGCAAATGAGCAAGAAGCAGAAGCGTTCAATGCACCAACGGCCGAAGGCCCTGAACTAGACGCCCCGGACCCTACACCTGAGCCTGCATCACCGTCTGCGCCAGACACTTCTCACCGTTCAAGCCCTACCGGATCTGCACACGTCGACAAGCATCCCACGAGTGCTGCTACGGCAGTGGAACCGATGCCACGCCAAATCACCACAATTCCGGTACCTCACAGTGGCCCAGATGCTGTTGATAACTATACGACCAGCAAACCCGACTCGCCTGAACCTTTTGTTCCCGAAAAACCGGGTCCAACACCGTATATCACCCCGCCCAACCCAGATCGGTCAGCTGAAGACCCCACGGTTGTAGTGGTACGTGGTGACAGCCTGTGGGACCTGGCCCACCTGGAACTGGGGGCAGACGCCACGATCATCCAAATTGATCGACGTTGGCGTCAATGGTGGTACCACAACCAAGACATCATCGGTAACGACCCGCACACGTTAGTACCCGGAACGGTACTTAACGCACCACCTTTCACAGAATAACTCAGCCTCACCTAACCACCAGCCCAAGCAACTCACACCCAGAGAGGAAAACCATGTCAACTGCACTTTCCCAACCATTTTACTTCGATCCACATGAACAACCGGGTAGACAGCTCGATGCAGTCCGGCACCTCAGTCCCGTTCCAAGCGAAGCATTAGACATCCGGCGAGTGCCTAACTCTGCAAACACCGAGATTCAACATCTATCGGCATTAGATCTACTATCGCCTGCCGAGCAATTCGCACCGGATGCAAACCAACGAATACGTACTGCTTCATCAAGTCTGGTTGAATATGGCCCAGACCACGAGCAGGAGCTAGAGTATCAACGCCAAATATCGCAACAGAGTTCGATCAAAAAGATGACACAAACCATCGGCGCCGCGTTTGTGGAAGCCGAACTCGGGTTGCGACCATTTAGGCAGTTGGGATCTTGGATCGAGTGGGAACTGTTCCATAAGCTGCGTGCCCGAGTGGAGCGCACCGCAAGCGGACAATATTTGGCAATTCGCAGTGGTACCTCAAAGGTTCCATCTATTATCCCGATCGGCGTGCGTGCTGCGCTTCAGACCAACGGAGATTGGGAAACCTCAATGACCATCCGGGTTGGCCAGCGTGCCCGTGCGATAGCAATGCGGTTACAACTACATCGTGAACGCTGGAGGGTCACAGCCTTTGAAATTGGCTAAGCGTTTTTGCGTGCCTTCTTAGCGGCTTTGCGCGCTTCGCGCTCTTCTGCTTTGCGTTCTGCACGACTCTTTTGCCGCTGTTGAACTTTTTGTCCGTCAGCGGCACGAGTTTGGGTGGTTGTGGCACCCGGGGCCGACGCAGATGGTCCGGAGTATTGTAGGGGCTGTTTCCGGTCCGCAAAACCGGTAACCTGCGTGACGTCAGCTGCGACACCAGGCATGTCTGAACCAACTTTGACTTCTGGTTTCCGCACAGTCATATGGAAGAGTTTATATACGGCATCCTCACGAACAGCTTGCATCATTGACTGAAACATGTAGTGGCCTTCGCGCTGGTATTCCACCAGCGGGTCGCGCTGTGCCATGGCCCGTAGACCGACGCCTTCACGCAAGTAATCCATCTCGTAGAGGTGTTCTTGCCATTTCTGTCCAAGCGATTCCAATACGACCCGCCGCTCAAGGTTCCGTAACAACTCTTCGCCAAGCTCTTCTTCTCGCAGCTCATATAGCACATTAGCGTCTGAGGTCAGCTCCCGCTTGAGCTCGTCGGGACGGATGCTATCCAATGGTCCTAGTTCTTGTTCAATGTCTTCTTGAGTAAGCGATACCGGGTATAACCCTTTAAGATGTTGCCATAACAGGTCGCCGTCGACGGTTTCATTCTTATCCATTTGATATGCCTCATCGACGATGTCTGAGATGGAGTCTCTAATGAACTCAGTAATCTGGTTCTGTAGGTCTTCGCCTTCAAGAATTTGACGACGGTCGTTATAGATCGCCTCACGTTGCGAGTTCATGACCTGGTCATATTTGAGCACATCTTTACGCTGCTGTGTATTGCGTTCTTCAACGGTAGCCTGGGCGCGTTCAATGGCTTTACTTACCATATTGGCTTCCAGCGGCATATCGTCAGGGTAGTTACTCATGCTCATCACACGCTGGGCCATACCCGCATTGAAGAGTCGCAGCAAATCATCAGTCATCGATAAGTAAAAACGTGATTCGCCAGGATCACCCTGACGCCCAGAACGACCACGAAGCTGATTATCGATACGACGAGATTCGTGGCGTTCCGTACCTAGGACGTATAATCCGCCGGCTTCCTTAACGACTTCACGTTCGTGTTCAGTATCGGCTTTGGCTTTTTCAAAGACCTCATCCCACACCTGCTCGTATTCCTCTGGGGACTCTTCGGGGTCTAAGCCCCGACGGTTCATTTCGGCGACCGCTGCAAACTCTGCGTTACCGCCCAAGATGATGTCAGTACCTCGTCCGGCCATATTTGTAGCAACGGTGACTGCACCTGGACGACCGGCATCAGCGATGATTGCCGCCTCACGCGCATAGTTTTTCGCGTTAAGGACTTCATGTTTTACCCCGGCTTTGGCCAAAAGTTTCGACACGTACTCGGATTTATCAACCGATGTTGTACCGATCAAGATCGGCTGTTGAGACTCGTGACGCTCCACCACGTCTTCGACCACCGCAGCAAACTTTGCTCGTTCGTGTTTATACACGAGGTCTTGACGGTCGATACGTTGGACTTCTTTATGCGTGGGAATGGGTACAACACCCAATTCGTAGGTCGACATAAATTCGCCAGCTTCTGTCTCCGCGGTACCGGTCATTCCCGACAATTTGTTGTATTTGCGGAAGTAATTCTGCAAGGTCACTGACGCCAGGGTTTGATTTTCTGGTTTGACCCGTACTTTTTCTTTGGCCTCAATGGCCTGGTGTAATCCATCCGATAGGCGTCGTCCCGGCAGCATGCGACCGGTATGTTCGTCTACAATACGGACTTCGCCGTCAATAATTTCGTATTCTTTGCCACGGATAAAGAGCTCTTTGGCGCGGATAGCATTGTTGAGGTGACCGATAAGCGGGGTGTTGGCAGATTCGTAAAGGTTATCGATGCCTAGCCAATCTTCAACCTTGTCAATACCGGGCTCCAGAACTGAAACAGTGCGTTTTTTCTCGTCAATCTCATAGTCCACGTCGCGTTTCAACCGCGGTGCAAGGTTGGCAAACTGAGAATACCATCCCGATACATCCCCCTGGGCAGGTCCGGAGATAATCAGCGGAGTACGGGCCTCATCAATCAGAATTGAGTCGATTTCGTCAACAATGGCAAAACCGTGGCCGCGCTGAACCATATCTTCTTTGGACATGACCATATTGTCGCGAAGATAGTCGAAACCAAATTCATTATTTGTACCATAGGTAACGTCTGCGTCGTACTGTTCTTTGCGTTTCGAAGGTGGCAGTCCTGAAGAGATCACGCCGGTGCTCATCCCGAGAAAACGGAAGATACGCCCCATCAATTCAGACTGGTATTCAGCCAAATAATCATTGACAGTAACAATATGCACCGGATCGCCGGTCAACGCGTTGAGGTAGGCCGGAGCGGTAGCCACCAGAGTCTTTCCCTCACCGGTTTTCATTTCGGCGATCATACCTTCGTGCAGTGCGGCACCGCCCATAAGCTGTACATCAAAATGACGCAGTCCCACAGTGCGGGACGCGGCCTCGCGGACGGCCGCGAAAACCTCAGGTAGTAACGCATTAAGGCTTGTGCCATCGGCAATTTGTGCTTTGAACTTGTCTGTCTCGGCGCGGAGTTCAGCATCTGAGAGCGCTTTGAAGTCATCTTCAACTAAATTCACGGCCTCTGCGTACCGGCGCAAACGTTTTATGGTGCGCTTCTCACCGGTCCGTAGAATCCGTTCAATAAATGATGCCACGTGTTTTTTACTCCCAAAGTTCGTGTCTTGGCGCGGGTGCCACGCACTGCTGATAGTCTACGTCGCAAGCCTGTTCAGTTACCAAACTGAATGTTTTTCACATACATGATGCCCCACCGGATATGATGGGGCATCACCGTTACGCAGCTAGCTTTATGCTTCAGCTTGGCGATAATCGCGGATGGTTTCCGAGGGTTCGTCCCCCATGGCGATCACACCGTAGGACCAACCACGACGACGATAAGCAACAGAGGGAAGTTCGGTTTCTTCATCAATGAAAAGGTAGAAATCGTGGCCTACCAATTCCATGTTGTCGATGGCATCGTCCAGTGTCATCTTCTGGGTGGGAAAGACTTTCCGACGAATGGTGACCGGTATGTCACCGTTTTGTTCCAAGCGTTCTTGTTCTGCTTGTTCCTGGGCTTCGGCAGCTTGTTGTTCCAAGACTTCTTCAACAAGCGATACGTCAGACGGTACCGGAGAAAAGTTTTGAGTAATTTCCTGTACCGAAGGACGCCGATGACCGCTCTTTGCGCGTTCGCGTAGACGACGCAACCGCTCCTGGAGCCGAGCAAAAGCATGGTCGAAAGCAACCTGCTTGTCATTATTATTGGCTTCAGAACGAACGACGTTACGTGGCGAGTGCAGAGTAATTTCTGCTGTCACCATTCCGGAAGCTCCAGTGTGCGATTCACGAGATACAAGCTTGACCTCCAGACGCTGTGCTTGTTCGGTCAATGATGAGATCTTGTCAAATTTCTCTTCAACATACGAACGAAAATCATCCGACAGATCCGTATCGCGGGCCAGGTAATTGATGTCTAGTGCCATCAAATCCTCCTCGTGTACTTAGAACAATAACGGTAGCGACGAAACACGAAGATCTGTCTTGTGCTATTCCGCCGCCACACTGGTCATCCCTATGGTACCCGTTGCAGGCCGCCAGGATAAGTTTTAACACAGACCTACTGTGATTTCGATTAACTCCGGGGCATAACTGCTGAAATAACAACGGCAGCAACCACATCAAAGCCAGCTGTTTCTAGGGTTCTAGCCGCCGCCGCGATGGTAGCTCCGGTAGTCAAGACGTCGTCAACTAAAATTACTGGTTCAGCAGGTGCTTGGTGGTTGGTAGCCAGACGGAACTTTCCCTTTGAGGCTGCACGTCGCCTCTGGCTGCCTGTTCCACGATGCGATGCATGGTGCAGCATATGCCATCGGATCTTGAGTGTTTTTGCATCGTAGATAAGCGTTGCGGGAAGCGGCTTAGGCAACATAACTGTTACTGGGTTATAGCCCCTCTTGCGCATACTACTGGACGATGCAGGTATCGGCATCAGCCGATAATATGGTTCCTGCAAATAATCTGCTGCATACTGCATGGTGCGATACATAATGGGTCGCAAAAAACCGGCAAGCCGTATGCACTGGTGATCTTTAAATTGCAATAAAACTCTCGCCATTTGATCGGTATATAACGACGAGGCAAATACCGGCAGTGCCTGGCCCGTCACCAAGTTTATCGGTAGGCCATCGGCATAGTCCTGGGCCTGAATAATTTGACGGTGTTGGTCTTTCAGTAGTGTCCTACACCGTAAACACAATTGATGTTCTACTGCATCAGACCAGGTGCATAGCACGCACGGATTAGGCAAAATTAAATTGCTCATACCGCGCCAGGCACCTGCCAGTGTTTTGGCGGTGGTCGACGTAAACAACGCATCCAGGCCGTGTAGCAACGCTTTCATGCCATCAGTGTGCCTTAACCTTGCTGCGCTATGTGGTCTGGCAGGTTGGTTTGTGAATATCAGCCTGGATAAGATAACTGGGTGGCGGCCTCCGGTTGGGCTCGCCAATTATTGCCAACTCGCAAATAAACGCTGTCTTCGGTTTCGGCGTAAACATTACCAGCACCGGTGGAGAAGTTGACCATACCAAGCATGGGTTTGAAACTCACCGATGGGCCAGTAAATCCGACCAGCTCCAGTTCTACACGCTCACGTTTTGATACTCTGCCAGCAAGCACTTCGGCAGTGGAGTACCAAGCCACCTGATTTGGGGGTTCATCGGTCTGAAGCTTAAACGTGTTGCCTAAAGCCTGGGGTTGACCATCTTCGTCGCGAATAATCCCAGCTAAATATAATTGTGCCGGGCCATCTTGGGGCGTTACCACTACTGCAGCACGGGTCCCTTCAGGAGAGATGCGCAGTGCTGTAATTTCTACATCTTGGTCGGCCCAAGGATGATTAATTTCTGTTACTTGTCCGGTCCGAGCAGTTTTGGCAGCAATAATAGTGTTGCCGTCGGTAGCTGTGTATACCCAGTCATGAACATCAATTGAAGGCGCAATCAGCTCAGTCCCGGTAGCGATTTCATACGTTTGCGGTGAATCATTAGCCACATAGAGCGTATCCCGGTCGGCATTGACAAATGCGGCCGCGGTGCGTTTTCGATTCATCGTAGGATCGAGGGGTTCTAAGTTGGAAACGTTAGGAAAACCGGATAACGGACTCATTGAATTGGCTTCGTAGGCAACCAGCTGATCACTATCAGGGTCAATACCTACCTGAGTGTTTCCCGTCGTCACGGTACTATCTACCGATACAAAATCCTGTGGAGGTTCATCGAGTTCTAACACCGAGCGTTCCTCGGTCATCGTCACATCGGCGATCCCCGGGTAGCGCTCTAAAGTCAATTCCAGCTGTTGTTGCATGCGATGACGAGTTAGCTCAGATGTATCCTGAAACGTTTCATCAGTGAAATCCACCTGGGCGGTAGATGCAGAGACGGGGATGGTATTGCCTAACAAATCGGCATCGGAGGAAAATGCAGACACCACAGCCCCGTCAAGGTAGTCAGCCGGACCATCCAGCAGCGCATTGACTATCGCCACGGTTTGGTCTGAGGTGTTTAGTAGCCAACGCACATCGGGTACGGCATATGAATAGCTTGGATCGTAAAAATACAGCGTTTGGGTGTTGAATAGGGCCCGGAACTGGGCCGAGTCCAAGCTGATGCCGTCAGGAACTTCGTCAATACGCCATTGCCCGTCAACCTGAACCAGGCTGAATTCAAATTCTTTAGTTTCGCCGTCATCGGCCAGTTCTAGAACCCCGCTGTTATCCAGTGAACCAACCGATGACAATTCCACGTTGTAATCATTGTCGTTGGTGGAATCAACGATCGGTTTACCGGTATAAATAGTGGTTTGGGCGTGCGGGTCCCAATCGTTGGCCGCAGAGTCGGTGAGGAACTCGCGGGCAGTAGAAAAGTCGCCTTGAATGCCGGTGGCGGCCAGGATGAAGCCGTTGATAATCGAGGTTGGAGTGGCATCTTGGGCGGGGCCGGCTGGGTTAAACGTGTAGGCAACGTCCTGATCGACGTCGGCTAGTTGGTCAGATTCACCGACTTTACCGGACTGCGGAATGCTGGCGCATGCGGCAAGAGTTATCGCTACACAGATACCAGCAATCAGCGATCGCAATAGGCGTCTGCACCTCATGGATGGTCGCCTCTGGGCTGGTATAGGTGCTGTTCTGTTACTCGGTCGAATACTGCAGATTGGGAGGTATCGGATACGGTAGCATCCACGTCACGTGGCGCGATGCGTTTTGCCCGGTCATATTCGGGAGGAAGGGGCAGCGGTGGCTCCCCGGAAAGCTCGGTGCCTGAAACCCGCGGTAGGGTGACACGAAAGGCTGAGCCCTGCGATAACTTGCCCCAGGCGTCGATCACGCCGTGATGCAACCGGGTATCTTCTACTGCAATAGCCAGACCAAGACCAGAGCCTCCGGTAGTTCGCGTGCGAGCAGGGTCGGCACGCCAGAACCGATCGAAGACGTGTTGCAGATGTTCTTCGGACATGCCCATACCGTGATCACGTACCACAATTGAGACTGCTGTATCGTCTGCTTGCAAAATTACGTCGACCGGTTGGGATTCGCCATGTTCGATGGCGTTATTAACTAGGTTGCGTAAAATACGTTCGATTCGACGGGAATCAACTTCAGCAGTAAACGAGTCGCCTTTTGCCACAATGGATAATTGTGTGTCCGTTTCATCGGCTAGTGGCTGGGCAGTTAAAGCAACATCGGCGGCTAAGTGTAACAGGTCGGTTTTCTCCCAGGATACTTCTGCAGCCCCAGCATCAAAACGAGAAATCTCCAAGAGGTCAGCTAGTAGCGCTTGGAACCGTTCGACTTGGTGATGCATCAGCTCTGTAGAGCGCCGCAGTACCGGGTCCAGTTCGTTACGAGATTCATAAAGGACCTCGGAAGCCATCCGAACAGTGGTCAGTGGAGTACGCAGCTCGTGCGAGACATCAGATACGAATCGTTGTTGAATCTGGGATAGATCGGCCAGCTGGGTGATCTGGTCTTGAATGTTGTCGGCCATCTTATTGAATGATTCCGAAAGCGAGCCGATCTCATCGGTACGTTTGACATCCATGCGCACCGACAAATCCCCTGATGATAACCATTCGGCTGTTTGAGCTGCCTGCTGGATCGGCTTTCCCACAGAGTGTGTCACCCACAATGCGATACCAATGTTCATGATGACCAGTACCACCCCGGCCACCAATAAGACATTGAGCAGGTAGTCAATGGTGGCTTGTACATCGGATAGGTCGTAAATGAAATATAACGCATAGTAGTTACCCGGTGGCAGTACAACCTGGGTGCCAAAGGCCAATCCCGGTTGTGTCGATCCGGCATCCGGTAGCGAAATGGACTGGTAATAGATGCCGCTACCAGAAGATACCTGTTCAGCAAGATCATCGGTGATCAGTTGTTCGGTAGCACCACCAGAACTCATCGAACCGACGTAGAGATTATCGTCGGCCTCCAACGGGACCAGTAAAAAGTCGCGGGCAAACGCTGTGTCATCGGTGGTCAGCTGGCGTAAGGTATCTGCCACCAGCGAGGTGGTGGAATCTTCGTCTGCAGTAGCCGCATTTTCAAATACCTGGCGGGTTTGCTGCAATGCATGGTTGGCTTCGGCCTGCACCTGATTAAACCGTGACTGAAACAGCCCATTGGTGATTTGCTGGGTCAGAAAAAAGGCTAAGAATAATGAACCAATGATGGTGGCTGCCGCAGCAATCACTGCGGTTCGCAGCGACATCGAAGAATCCCATTCGCGTACGAAACGCCGACGGGCCCGATCGATCAGGGCAAACATACGTCTTATCCAGGATCGCTTGGGCTGTTCGGCTATCGGGTCTGTGGGAAGAACGACGTCGGTGGACATGGTTTAGCCAGCTTTATATCCGACGCCGCGCACGGTGAGAATCACCTCGGGATTGTCTGGATCTTTTTCGACTTTGGCGCGCAAGCGCTGCACATGGACATTAACTAACCGGGCATCACCCTGATGCCGGTATCCCCAGATTTCTTCAAGCAGTTCTTCACGAGTCAGCACTTGACCGGGTCGGCGAGCTAATTCCACTAGGAGGTCGAATTCCAGTGGTGTAAGGCTCAGACTTTCGCCATCGCGGGTCACTTCGTGGCCGGCGACATCAATGGTTAGGTCGGCGATTTGCAGTGTCTCAGAGTCTTTCGTGTCAGTCTCACGCAGTCTGGCTCGAACACGAGCAACAAGTTCGGCGGGTTTGAACGGTTTTGGTACGTAATCGTCAGCACCTGCTTCCAGACCACGGACGACGTCGGCAGTTTCAGATTTCGCAGTAAGCATGACTACCGGGGTGTCAGATTCTTTACGCAGGTCGCGCAGTATCTCGATACCGTCCTTGCCGGGTAACATCAGATCTAGCAGCACCAGATCGGGGCGAACGCTGCGGTACATGTCATTGGCATCCCCGCCGTCGTAACAAAAATAGGTTTCAAAACCATCGTTGTTGAGCACGATCCCGATCATTTCGGCTAACGCTTCGTCGTCGTCAACCACTAATACTTTGGTCTTCAACCGTGTTCCTTCCCGGGCGCTTGACATAGTAATTACCTGGCTAAAGCATACCGGACAAGTCCCTGTGACATATTTTATCGTGGCATTTAGGGACATCGCGGCGAAATTATGCCGCGACCGGTATCTCACGTGGCTAGACTTTGGTCTACTAACGGGGCGACAAATACAGTATATGAGAACCCGGACATACCGACCTTAGAGGAACCCATGTCATACTACGGACCAGGTAACCCATATCCTGGACAACCCGGCCCATATCAGGGTGGCTCATACGGCTGGAACCCACAGGGGAACCATCCAGGGCAGGCGAGCTATCCACCACCGGCCAACTCCCCTTATATGCCGGTCCCCCAACCCGGTACTTTACCGTTACGCCCCTTAGGTCTCGGCGATTATTTCACCTCGATGTTTGCCATGTTACGGCAGTCGCCCGGCTTATTTTTCGGGGCAGCCTTAATTTTTGGGTCCATCTCCGCTCTGCTATCCGCCACCAGCGACTTTTTTTTCACAAGGTCGTTAACCGGCGATTGGATAAATCTCTATGGCGAACTTGATAGTTTGATCTCTCAAACACTCGTCTGGTCTTTACTGACTAGTTTTTTATCCCTAGCGCTACTGTTTTTAGGACAAACGTTTAGTTGGGGGATGTTCTCAACCATGGTGGCCCGCGGTGCAGTGGGCATGAAAACCTTATTAGGCCAGGGCTTTCGACTCTTACGTGGTCAATGGGGCCGCATAATCCTGTTATTTTTACTTATGGCAGCAGGTATCGTAGTTATCGTTACCTTGAGCATTGCTCTTATGCTACTATTCTCCTTCGTTACTTCCGTAACTCTCCCGGATACCGGTGCAAATAACGTCGGTACAATTATTGGTGTCCTTTTGGGCAGCCTGGTAACCCTGGCGATACCGGCGATCATTGGTAGTTTTTTCTTTATCCGGTTTTGCTTGGTGATGCCCGCCATGGTCATTGAAAACATCGGGGTGTTTGCAGCGCTTCGTCGTTCTTGGGGCCTGACTCGTGGTCACTTCTGGCGCACTTTGGGTATCACATTGCTATTTGTCGTTATCCTGCTCACTGTCTGGGCAGTAATCGCCACACCCTTTAGTTTCGTTTCCGCTTTCGTTATGACATCGTTGGGCACTGAAGCGGAGGTCAATACCGGTATGCTGGTGCTTAACCTGGTCACCTCCACAGTTTCTTCGCTTATTGGCTTCATCATCTTAAATATGGGTTTGTTAATCTCGATTTTCTTCTATTTCGATTACCGTTTCCGTAAAGAGGGCCTTGGTTTAGAGTTCCAACAAATCGCCGCACAACAAGCTACCAGGACCACTACTGACCGTTTTGATACTTCAGTAGATCGACAGCCCAATGCCAGTGATAGCACCAATGACCTGATCCCAGGACGCCACGCCACTGGACTGCAGCAGCCTGGCCCGTGGTCACAGGGCTATCAGCCTCCACAGAGTCCGCCAAATCCGGCAGGGCCGTATCGATGAGCCCATGGACCCCCGACGACGACGAAGCCCGGCGGCTATTGGATGAACGTATCGATTCTTATGATGTGGATGACGCCATCAGTATCTGGGACAGGTTTCTTCGCTGGCTCGATGATGCATTGGGTGTCAATGTAGATGCCTCAGGGACAGGCGGTGTGGTCATTCAAATACTGCTAGTTTTGGCGGTGGGCGTGGTGATATTTGTGCTCATCCGGTATTTCCGTCCTTCAGTGAGCCCGGATGCCGTCGACGATGATGAACACCTGGTAGACCCGACAGTCTCGGCTGAACAGTATTTTGCCCAGGCACAAAGCTACCTGGAGGCCGGCCAACTGGACCAGGCCTACATCCATGCCTACAGGTTCATGGTTCGCCTTGCCCAACAGCGCAAGTTGGTAGATGTGACGCCGTCAACCACAGCCACGAGCTTTGGCTGGTCATTGGGCGCTGTGCTGCCGGGACACCGCGAAGATATTTACGCTGCGTCATCGCAGTTTAATCAGATTGTCTATGGCGGCAGCACACCCAGCCGAGACGCCGTTACGGCCATGCTACACCTGGCTCAGGCCACCCAAAACGCCCAGCCACAAACCCCAGACCCGCAGATGGATCCGGCCAGGTTGATACCCCGATGAATCTAGCTTCGCGTCGAAAATACGGGCTCATTATTATCGTTGTCCTGGTGGTGTTATTGTGGCTAGCCGTCATGATCTGGTTAGCTCTTCAACCCGAACGCACCGAAGGCACTCTTGGAATTGATGATAAAACAACTCACGGGGCCGCCGGTATTACTAGTGTGCTTGAAGATCAGGGTATTGGGGTTCAGCCAGCTCAGTCAATGTCGCAGTTGCGCGCTGAGCTAGACCGCCACCCGGATGCCACGGTGGTCTTCCACGATAAAAATAGCGCCATGGCTAACGCCTCGTATACACGATTAGATGAACTGGCTGATCTTGTCCCGGCGGATCAACGCGTATTTGCCGGTGTTTCCGAACAGCAGCTGCGCCACCTTGTTGAAGGTGTCGACGAAATTACTGGCGTACCGGTGGTCGAACGTCTTGAAGCTAAAGACTCTTGTCAGCTCCAAGCCGCTAAAGAAGCAGGGGATATTGCCGCAGTGCGATCAGGTGTGGCCTTAGACGATGACGCCCAAGGCTGTTTCCTGATAGATGACGACGGCTCGCAGTTATACGCCTATGCACAAACAGCTGATGGTTCAATTATCTTTGCCGACTGGCAGATGCTGTCTAATGCTGGCCTCTACGATAATGGCACAGCCACCCTGGCAACCTGGGCGCTAGGCCGCACTGATACGGTCATCTGGTTTCAACCGGACTTCAGCCTAGACCCAGACCGCGACGGTGAACTGTCGCCGGTTCAACTGCCCGATTGGGTGCGTATGAGCATCGTCTGGGCTGTCATCGTCACAGGTATCGCCCTATTTTATATCGGACGCCGCAGTGGCCCGGTCATTACCGAGCCTTTACCCGCTGAGGTATCGGCTGCCGAGACCACAGTGGGTCGCGGCCGTATGTATGCCAAAGCAAAGCATTATGCACATGCCATCAGCATTCTGCAGCAGGCCAGTCTGGCACGACTGGCTAGGCTGCTGCAGTTGGGCAACGAAACCCGACCACAAGCCATTTTGGCAGAGACTGCCAAACAATTAGACCGTCCCGTCGCTGAACTGCACCAGTTGTATACCCCGCCTGCCCAACGGCTCACCGCTGAGCAATTCGTCACATGGGCACAGCAGCTACAACAGCTCGAACAACAGGTGCGTGATCGTTTCACAGCACCAACAAAGGAGTCATAAGTGAACCACACTGCCCATCCTGCACTCAATGATGTCCGGGTAGAAGTTGCCAAGGCCGTTGTGGGCCAGGATCATGCCGTCACGTCGTTATTGATTGGGCTGCTTGCCGAAGGTCATGTCTTATTGGAAGGTGTACCAGGAGTTGCCAAAACACTGCTGGTACGCAGCCTGTCGGAAGCGATGGATCTGCAAAATGCCCGTGTGCAGTTTACTCCGGATCTTATGCCCGGGGATGTGACAGGTTCACTGATTTTTGATGCCTCCACCTCAGATTTTGAATTTCGGCAGGGCCCCGTATTCACCAACCTCATGCTGGCAGATGAGATCAACCGAACCCCACCTAAAACTCAGGCAGCACTATTAGAAGCCATGGAGGAACACCAGGTTTCAGTGGACGGTACCACCTATCCCCTGTCAGAGCCGTTCATGGTCATTGCCACACAGAACCCCATTGAATATGAGGGCACCTACCCGTTGCCAGAAGCCCAGTTGGATCGGTTTATGCTCAAAGTTAGACTGGGTCTTCCGGGTCGCAAGGAAGAAATAGAAATCTTAAACCGTCACGCTTTTGGGTTCAATCCAACCAGACTAGGCGATGCCGGATTACATCCGGTAGCTGATCAGACCACCGTCCGGGAGGCCAGGGAAGAAGTTGCGCAGGTCAAAACTTCGCCGGATGTGTTGGCATATATTGTGGATTTAGTTCAGGCCACCAGAACCTCGCCCTCGCTACAAACCGGGGTTTCGCCGCGTGGTTCTACAGCACTGATGAAAACGTCTAAAGCTTGGGCTTGGCTGATGGGCCGTGACTTTATCACCCCCGACGACGTCCAAGCTCTGCTGCTACCGTGTTTGCGCCACCGTGTGGCACTGCGTCCCGAAGCCGAAATGGACGGCGTCGACGTCGATCAGGTGCTGCAAGGTTTATTGGCAACGGTTGCGGTGCCGCGGTAATGTTCATTTCCTTCCGCTTTGTACTACTGGCTATCGCCGGGTTCATTCCCATGGTGTTATGGCCCAGCTGGGTAACCGTCTTTGCCATTGTGGGAACGCTCGCGCTAGTGCTTTTGGTCGATATTGTGCTCACTCCTTCCCCGCGGAAGGTAAGTATTGTACGCAGTGAAAATAAGCAAGTTCGCCTAGCAGAACCACTAGAAGTATGGGTGGAACTGACTAACACCTCCAGCCGCCGTATACACGGACAGATACGAGACGGTTGGCAGCCACAGGCCAACGATCCACAACCGATACATCGCATGGACATTGTCCCAGGGGCGACCCAACGATTTACTAGTGTGCTTACCCCTTCCCGGCGAGGCACCGTACGTAGCCACAAACTCACGGTGCGTTGCGTTAGCCCATTGCGATTCGGAGGACGTCAGTACACCCACGATTCTGACGGTGACGTTACGGTGGTCCCGCCGTTTCGTTCGCGTCGACAATTACCCTCCCGGATCAATCAGCTTCGCGAAATTGAAGGTCGCTCAGCAGTACACACCCCGGGTGCGGGACACGAGTTTGACTCCTTGCGTGAATATGTCCGTGGTGACGACGTACGAACCATTGATTGGCGAGCCTCAGCCCGAGCTACTGACTTAATTGTGCGCACCTATCGTCCAGAGCGCGATAGGCGTGTCGTAGTGGTTTTGGATGCATCGCGGGCCTCAGCTGTTCGCGTCGGCGATGAAACACGCTTTGATGCAGGTATTGAGGCAGCCTTATTCATGTCTGCTTTGGCCAATGCCGGCGGTGATCGGGTGGATCTTGTAACCCTGGATCAAGCAATCCGATCCCGGTCTTCATCGGAGGATAAGGGACCACTGCTATACCGCATATCTACGGCCTTATCGAAAATTTTTCCCCGCCTGCTAGCCGCCGATTGGTCACTGCTGCCACCGGAAATTGCCCATATTAGCCGACAACGGGCGTTTCTGGTTTTGGTAACACCGCTGGATTCCGCGGCCATCGAAGAAGGACTGATCCCCATTCTGCCGGTACTGACACAGCGGCATGCCGTGGTGATTGCAGCCGTGGCAGATCCAGAGCTTGAAGACATGGCCCAACAACGTGACACCTCCGATGACGCGTTTATTGCTGCCAGTGCCGAGGCACAAAAGTTGCGCAATCGCAAAATGGTACGTCTGTTAAATCGGTACGGCGCCGATGTTGTCCAAGCACAGCCACAAGATCTGCCTACCGCCGTTGGAGACATGTATTTACGGCTCAAAGCCGCCGGACGCCTCTAAGTATGGTTTATGCTACAGGCTAGCCACGTATTGACCGGCGTGTTGGGCACACAGACTCAACCAATGTAGCCCCGGACCAGCCTGTGCCTCAGTTGCCGCATCGAAACGATGCAACAGTCGGACGTATTCAAGGCCTTCAGAGGCCAGACCCCAATCCAAGTACTGCCGGATGCGTTGTTCAGCATCCCGGTGCGGGTCGCCGTGTTGTTCAAGTTGGAGCCCAACGGGGGTTTCAGCCCGGACTAGCCCATCGACGAGTTCCCAGACGTGCTCTGTGGCATGGCTGCGCCCTTGGGGCCAGTCCATAGTCACCCCACAGATTTCTGCTGCGGTATCCTGCAATTGGGGCGAAACATCAAAGAGCATAACCGCATCTTGGTCAGCAATGGCTTGCCAATACGACCGTATTTCGGCGGTATCCAGCGACCGTTCAAATCCAGCACCCGAGGCAGTCTGGATGCGCCCGTTTACCGCTTGTGCCGCATCACGTTCCTGGACTATCAGGGTGGTTGCTGCCCCGGTAACGGATCTGATGCGCTCAATAAGTGCCCCAGCGGCTTCGGCCCAGGCATCTACTATATCGGCGCGTGCTGCCGGATCACGGATAATGCGCTGACCAGATGGTAGCCACCCGGCAGTCATGGCCGTTACGGGTCCAAGTAGACGCACTGACACAGCGGGGACGTCGTCACCGGCTGCCACATCAGCCAGGGCTTGAATAACACTGTCCCGGTGCGAGATGGCCCGCAATTGATCAGCTGAAGAAATACGGTGACCATGCTGTAACTGCCACCCATAGGAACGCCGCTCGATAGGCATACCCAGATTCGCCGCTAGCTTTCCTAATCCGGTTGCATGCGGTCCCACGTGTGGCAACTCCGCCAAGGCCGGAATATTGGGTGAGCCGAGTTCTTCCAGTTGAAGCTTATAGACGGCGTGCAGATCAGTGCCAGCAAATGTGCCGTCAACCACCGCAACCGGGTGCGTCACTGCTGCTCCTGCGAGATCGCCTTGTGGTGACGGATGACTTCCTCAATGATGAAGTTCAAAAATTTCTCCGCAAACTCCGGATCCAATTCAGCGTCTTCGCTAAGCGAATGTAACCGCTTAATCTGGGCCTTTTCACGCTCCGGATCCGATGGCGGCAAGTCGTGTTCAGCTTTAAGCCGACCGACCTTCTGGGTGCATTTAAATCGTTCAGCCAGCAGATACACCAGGGTGGCATCGATATTGTCAATGCTGGAGCGAATGGAAAGCAGCTCTTGAAAAATTGCCGGATCAGTGGTCCCCGTCAAGGAAGACGCCTTGGAGTCGTAATTCATAGTCCCTAGTTTAGACGTGTGCCAAGCGTTCAGCGTTGATCGACTTATGGATGGTCACCTGACCAAGTACCCGGGTTCCTTGATAGACCACAGCGGTCTGACCGGGGGCAACACCTTGGATGGTGTCATCAAGTTCCATTTCCCATACCACAGCGGTAGTACCATCGACGTCACCGGTGGTTACACGGGCGCGTCCTGGCACCGGTTCTGCGTGAGCGCGAACCTGGACGTGGCAACTAAACCATTCACCGGTAGATTCCTCAGCGATCGGGGCTCCTGCCCATGAAGGGCGGATGCCTGTTATCCGGTCGACGGCGAGCATATCGCGTGAGCCAACCACCACTGTGTTATCTTTCGGCCGGATTTCCAAAACGAATCGTGGTTTACCGTCACCGGCAGGTTTGCCGATACCTAAACCGCGGCGCTGACCGATGGTGAAGGCCTGAGCACCCGGGTGTGTACCGACCTCATCGCCCTCGGTATCCACAATGGGCCCATCGGACATCTCGATTTTTTCTTCCAACCAACCGCGGGTGTCACCATCGGGAATAAAGCAAATATCGTGGGAGTCTGGTTTTTGCGCCACCGAAAGGCCGCGTTCTTCTGCCTCGGCACGTACCATGTCCTTGGATGGGGTGTCACCTAGCGGAAACATTGAGTGTTTCAGCTGTTCGGCAGTAAGCACACCCAACACATACGATTGGTCTTTAGCGTCATCGGCGGCACGATGCAGCTCCAGCTCCCCGCGTTCGTTTTCGATGACCTTGGCGTAATGTCCGGTTACTACGGCATCGAATCCTAGCGCCAGCGCACGTTCTAGCAGCGCGGCGAATTTGATGCGCTCATTACACCGCATACATGGGTTCGGAGTGCGTCCGGCGGCGTATTCGGCAATGAAATCATCGACGACTTCTTCTTGGAAGCGTTCAGAGAAGTCCCAGGTGTAGTAGGGGATGCCTAATTTTTCGCAGGCACGCCAAGCATCAGAGGCATCTTCGATGGTGCAGCAACCGCGTGAACCGGTGCGCAATGTGCCGGGCATTCGAGACAGTGCCAGATGGACTCCGACGACGTCGTGGCCAGCTTCAACTGCCCGTGCGGCAGCCACAGCCGAGTCAACACCGCCTGACATTGCTGCCAAAACCTTCAACTTTTTCATAGTATTCTCCCCGTTTATCGGTGCGAATTCGCGGTTCGGATAGACGACATTTGCGCTGCCATTCCGGCATCCGCTGCCGCCCGGTATATACCAGGCAGTGCCGCTATCACCGCGTCAATATCTTCTTGCGTCGTCGTGTGTCCCAGGGAAAACCGCTGGGTGGAACGGGCGGCTGCTTCATCTTGGCCGGTTGCCAAGACAACATGAGACGGTCGTGATACTCCCGCATTGCACGCCGAACCCGTAGATGATTCGATGCCAGCCATGTCCAACCCAAATAATAACGAGTCACCCTCTGCCCCGGCAAAAGAAAAGTGCACGTTCGTTGGCAGCCGATAATCCATGTTGGCAGGACCTTGAAGCTTTGCTTCGGGGATATCGCGTTGTATCGCCGCAAGCAATTGGTTCCGCAATCCAGCCAGGCGTGCAGCTTCGGTAGTTAAGTTGGTGTGCGCCTCAACTGCAGCGGCAGCAAACGCTGCAATAAGGGCATCGGCGGTTGTACCGGAGCGAATCTCGCGTTCCTGGCCTCCACCGTGCAGTACCGGAGTTGGTTTGGCATCTCGGCGTACCAAAAGTGCTCCAATGCCCACGGGAGCGCCAATCTTGTGGCCCGAGATGGCCATGGTAGTAATACCTTGGCCAAAGGTAATGGGCACGGCTCCGAACGCTTGGACAGCGTCAACGTGAAAATCCACGCCCTCAGCCTGGCAAAGCTGGGCGATCTGAACAATGGGTTGGATGGTGCCAATTTCGTTATTGGCCCACATCAGTGTGGCCACAGCAATCCGGCCGCGATATTGCTGCAGTGCGTCCTGCCAGGCGTCCACATCCACAAAACCCTCCGGTGTGACGTCCACGTAGGCTACCGTGGCCGATTCGTGGGCCTCCAACCAGTCGAGTGTTTCCAGCACGGCCGGGTGTTCAATTCCAGTGGCAATGATGACGTCATTGGGTTGATTAGCCCAATATAAGCCCTTGAGCGCCAAATTATCCGCTTCGGTACCACCTGCGGTAAAAAGAATTTCTGTGGGGTCAGCCGCCAGGGTGGCGGCCAGTTGGTCGCGGGCATCTTCAACATGCAATTTAACGCTTCGGCCAGCAGAATGCAGGGCCGAAGCGTTACCGTTACGTTGTGCTTGAGCGACAAACGCGTCCAACGCCGTGGAACGCACCGGCGTGGTGGCTGCATGGTCTAGATAAATTCGGGTCATGTCCACCAGTTTAGATCAGCATGGGTAGAATGTGGGTCGTGTCAGACAATCAAGGTAACCGCTTAGACCCCTATCAGGTACTCGGGGTCAGCCGCTCAGCAACGGAAAAACAAATCCGTCGAGCCTATCTTGGTTTAGCGAAAAAACATCACCCGGATCGGGGCGGTGACGCAGCACGCTTTGATGAAATCACCAAAGCTTGGAAACAACTTTCTGAGCTTGACTCACGCCCGGAACCTCCGCCGGCACCGTCTCCGCGGAACTATTCGGCAAAGCAGACACCGCAGGTTGTGCCGGCGCGCTATGTGCCACCGCTTGCTGAGGGACCAATACACATCTCCGCCAAACCACCTATCAGCGTAGATTCGCCAACAGCTCAACGGGTGGTGCACGGACAACTGCCCAAAAGGCTCTTTGGCGGCAAGCGGCATGCCATGCACGCCCAGCTTTCACAAGTGCTACAAGACCGTGTGGTTCCTAGCCTGCCGGCCGTCCGAATTTTTCATGGGGTTAAACTGGCACGCCGTCAGGTGCTGGACACCGTGGTTCTGGGTGGCAATAAAGCTGCGGTGCTTGAGGTGCAATACGCGCCACCGGATGTGTATCAGTTCAACGGTACCGAGCTGATCGGACGCAAACGCGTCGCATTAGCCGACCTCACCGATTCGGTGTTTGGGCTACAACGGCTGCTACCAAACTGCCAGGTTGGCGGCTTCGTCGTCGTCTTCTCTGATACCCCGCACGCTCCGACTATTCAGGCCACAGATTCGCTGAACACCCTGGGCCTCACCGAGGTTCCGGCTTCTATTATGGACGCCGTACGTGACATCAAATTTTTCATCGGCACCGGTAACTATAACGTTGTCGACCGCACCACCATGGGACGACTCTTAACCACACTATGAACCCACCATTTCGTATCTTATTTCACGAACCCGAAATCCCCGGAAACACCGGCAACGCTATACGCTTAGCGGCTGTTACAGGCGCCGAATTGCACCTGGTAGAACCGCTGGGCTTCAATTTCCACGATGCACATCTGCGCCGTGCCGGTCTGGACTACCATGATTTAGCGGTAGTGGCTGTTCACCGGAATTTGGCCGCTGCCTGGCAAGCGCTACAGCCTACCCGGGTATTCGCCTTCACCGGCCACGGCCGACTACGCTACGACACCATCGCCTATCAGCCCGGTGATGTCCTGGTCTTTGGCAAGGAATCCGTGGGGTTACCACAGACCGTCCTTACCGACGAAGCCATCACCGAAACGGTCTATTTACCCATGCAATCAGGTCGTCGCTCACTGAATTTGGCAAACACCGCCTCCATCGTGCTCTATGAGGCCTGGCGGCAACATGAATTTTCAGACTGTTAGCCAATGCTAGGGCGTGCCGGAGTGCTCGGGGCGTGAAGTGGTCCTAAGCTAGCAGTGATGGAAACACAAACTCCGGGTCCAGCCCAGCTGTTAAAGTTAACCGGCGATAATGACACCGCTGCCTTCGCGGCACTCTATGATGTCACTTCGCCGCAAGTATTTGGCATGCTTACCGCGCTTTTTCCCATCGAACACGATGCGCTACAAGCGACCACGGATGCCTATACCTCGCTGTGGCGCCAGGCTCCGCATTTCACGTTTGATTTCAACGTGGATCATGCCGATGAGATAGCCCGTGACCGCACCGTGGTGGCCTGGATCAATTCTATTGCCCAGCAAACAGGTCGTTACCAGCGTCCCGAAGCTCAAGACGTGGCAACCGTTTCCCGCATGCAAGCTATCGCTGAACGGCTCACTGAACTGCAGCCGTTAACCGACGCTCAAGCTTTAGCTTTAACCACCGTGTGGTTGGGTGGCCGCACCGTGGATGAGGTCGCCGAAGAACTCGAAGTGGCACTACCGGTGCTGAAATCACGACTGCGTGATGCCACTATCCGGTTGACTCGGCATTATCTCTCGGAAATTTCCGGCGGTGCTAGTCCGGAAAACGACCCGTTATTGACCACCCACGTTACCGGTTCATTATCTTCAACTGGCGGTCAAACCGCAGCGTTCTCCGATGACATCGAAACCGATCTACAGGTTGGTTTGGGCGCAGAGCTAGCTACCCTGAATGCACTACAGGCTCTAGATGATGACGATGCGGTAGCCGTGGAAGCTTGGATCAACCGGCAAGACCGCGACGTCGCTGCACAACTACGAGCCCGTCAAGCCCTGTTCCAGCGGATGCTCACCTGGGCGTTTCGTCGCGTATCAGCCCATCCACCGGCTCACCTGCTAGACGCCGTATTAGACCAGCTTCCAGAACAAAATGTGGGCATTGGATTTATTGAAGGCGTAGAAGACTACGAGGTTGAAGAAGACCCAGAACAACAACGGCGCAGCCGCACGATGTTTATTCTCATCGGTGTCTTTCTCGTGGTTGCCGTCATTGTCGCTATTATCTTTTTGAATACAGGAGACCAGCGAATCCGCAGTACCGTGGATGACGCTGACGACACCGTCACCACTGAAGCCGAAATGGACGATAGCACGGTTACCGGACATATTTCCGAGGCCGAAGATGTCGCCTACCTGACATTTAGTGACGGTGTACCGGAACTAGCCGAAAATGAACGCTACCAAGTGTGGCTCTTTGAAGAACCGGGTGGCTCAGTGGTTTCTGTTGACACCTACACGGCCGAAGAACTGGAAAATGACGAAGTCCAGTTCCGCGGCGTCAACGCATACGAGTTACTGTGGGTTACCGTGGAACCGCAAACCGGGTCGGAAACGCCTTCGGGCACCGCACTGGTTGAGATGCCGCTTCACGACTAAAAACCAGCAAACGTTGTCAGGTCGTTGACAGAGACCTGGTGGAATACTTCCGCCCCACGCCCCTCGTCTGGATGATTTGCGGCAAGCGCACTTCGAACTCTTTCATCCATCGCTGTCGGATCTGGGTGCTGTGAAAAGTGCTTATGCAGCGCACCAAGCTTATCTTCCACGTAGTCGGTAACGTCAATGCGCAGATTGACTAACTCTGCCGGAGCCGCCATCATCCACACCTGGTGAATCCGAAACGCCGGTAAATGCTTCAGTGCAGGATAAGCAAATGGGTTTTCTACTGCCGGATATACAGCACGAACTGTCGCCTCCCCCACTGCCAGGTGATCAGGGTGGGAAGACTGCAATCGTTCCCAATTACGTTGCGGATGCTGTGTGATTACCACATCAGGTTGTATCTGGCGCATCAGTCCCACCAGATCGCTGATAAGCTCATGGCTGGGTTCGACATAGCCGTCTAAATACTTTAGGTACCTGACATCACTAACACCTACTACAGCCGCGGCATCGCGCTGTTCGCGTTCGCGCCGAGCCACCATTGCCTCGCGTGAATGATCCAGCTCAAAACCACCGGCGTCGCCCGATGTAACCAAACAGTAAGTCACATCCACCCCGGCATCAGTGAGGGCGGCAACGGTAGCAGCCGCACCGAAATCGATATCGTCAGGGTGGGCAGCTATGACTAAGGCACGAGCAATTTTTGACCCATCAACCAGGTCACTAATATTTTGCATGCCCCTAGTGTAATGCTAGTCTGTGCCACCTAATTCAAGCGTTTCAGTGAACTCGTCACCGTCCCGAACAACTGTGAGCTCTATATCGGAACCGGCCGGATATTCTCGTACCGTTGCCGAAAGACTGCCAGGATCAGTCACAGTTTTGCCATCTACAGCGGTAATGATGTCGTCTGGTTCTAGATCCGCATCGGTTGCAGGACCATCATCCACAACCTCTACTACACGTGCCCCCGAAGAAATCGTGTCATCGCTGGTTGGCATGATGGTAACCCCGAGCATTCCGTGGGAGACCTCACCGTCTTCAATCAGCTCCTGAGCCACCCGTTTGGCATAATCCACCGGGATCGAGAAGCCAAGACCCACATTGCCCTCAGAACGGGTGGCAATCGCGACATTAATGCCAATCAATCGCCCATCATGATCTACCAGTGCGCCACCCGAGTTGCCCGGGTTAATCGCTGCGTCAGTTTGCATCACATTCAGGTGAACCTGTCCTTGTTCACTTTGGGTTTCTTGATCTTCCGGTAGCCCGAATTCAAAAGGGCTCTCCTGATTTGGCGCCTCAGGTTCTTCAGGAACCGCCGAGGAAGCAACCGAAATGGTCCGATCCAAAGTCGAGATAATGCCCTCTGTCACCGTGCCATCCAAGCCCAATGGCGCACCGATAGCAACGGCTTGATCTCCAACATTTAGCTCTTCGGCGGAGCCCATCTCAATGGGAGTCAGTTCCTCCGCATCAATTTTCACTACGGCAAGATCTGACATCGGATCTGTACCTACAACTTCAGCATCATGTACTTGGCCATCGGAAGTTTGGACTTTGATATTAGCGGCTGCGGCCTGACCACCTAGGGTGACCACGTGGCTATTGGTTAAAATATGTCCGTCCTCATCGAGGATTACCCCGGACCCTGAGCCTTCTGCTTGCTCGCCACCGACAGATAAGGTAACCACTGATGGCGAGGCGACGGCAGCAGCCTCGGTAGTAGGAGTGACATTATCGGTACGATTTAGTTGCGGTGATTGCTGTGCTTCGTTGCTGGCTGCTAAATTCGATGAACTTATATAATCAGCAGCGACACCGCCAACGCCACCACCTAATACCGCGGCAACCGCCACTGCAGTAATGAAAACTGGCCATCCGAATCGTTTCGTTTTCTTCTTCCCAGATGCGGGTGCAGGTTGCCCATACCATGGCTGAGAAGATGTTGACGACGGCGGTGGCGGCGGGCCCTGCCACATAGTTTGCGTTGGCTGTTCATCGGGCGCGTGTTCGCCCACATTGCGTGGCGCCGATGGATCTTCGGCTGATTTATCCTTATCCGGCCAGGTGTCGCTCATGTTGTGTCCTTTCCTGTCAGGACCATTTTCGTACAGCTTGCTGGACGAAACCACAAAAGAATCCTGATACCTGCTGATCATTTCCCTACGAATGGCTGCATGTCAGTCCCCAGTTGTAGCTGATCAATTGGAAGACTTTTCTCGACGTTACGCCTCAGAGCCTGTAGGGAAAAGAAAAAGTACCGTGTTGCGCAAAATAACCACCTCAAGCACCCTTGCCCAGGTTTGCTGATTATCGCTGTTGGGTACGGGGCTTGGTAGCGACCTTCTTTCGGCGTTCTAGCGGGAGCAGCTCTGGGTGGTGAAGATCCAATGCTGGTCGTTCAGAACGGATTCGCGGCAGTGCACGAAAGTTGTGGCCTGGCGGTGGACACGAGGTAGCCCATTCAAGCGAACCACCGAAGCCCCATGGATCGTCGACCGTGATTTTCTTGCCGTATCGGGATGTGTAGTACACGTTCCATAAGAAAACAATCGTGGAGGCCCCTAGCAGCATGGCTGAAATCGTAGAAAACTGGTTCATGGCAGTGAATCCATCTTCAACCATGTAGTCGGCATACCGCCGTGGCATACCCATGACACCCAACCAGTGCTGTATGAGGAAGGTTCCATGAAACCCAAGAAATAGCATCCAAAACTGAACCTTGCCCCAGCTTTCGTTGAGCATCTTGCCCGTAAATTTCGGCCACCAAAAATAGAATCCACCAAACATAGCAAACACCACCGTGCCAAACACAACGTAGTGGAAATGGGCAACCACGAAATAGGTATCAGTTACGTGAAAATCTAACGGAGGCGCAGATAGGATGATTCCGGTTAACCCACCAAAGAGGAAGGTAACGAGGAAACCTAGACTCCATAACATAGGTGTTTCGAAAGTGACCGAACCCCGCCACATCGTTCCGATCCAATTGACGAACTTTACACCGGTTGGGACAGCTATCAGCATCGTCATCAAGGAGAAAAACGGCAATAGCACTGATCCGGTGGCGTACATGTGATGCGCCCAAACGGTCATCGACAGCGCCGCTATTGTAGCAGTAGCAAATACAAATGATTTATATCCGAAAATAGGTTTGCGTGAGAAGACAGGGAAGATTTCTGAAACGATCCCAAAAAATGGCAGCGCAATAATATATACCTCAGGATGGCCAAAGAACCAGAATAAATGCTGCCAAAGTATGGCACCGCCGTTTTCTGGGTCATAAATATGACCTCCGAAACGACGGTCAAGTCCCAATGCGAACAGCGCTGAAGCCAGAGGTGGGAACGCCATTAAGATCATAATAGCCGTGATCAAGGAGTTCCAAGTGAAAATAGGCATCCGCCACATGGTCACACCGGGTGCCCGCAAGGCGATGATTGTGGTGATGATATTGACGCCGCCAAGAATCGTCCCGAATCCTTGCAAGCCCAATCCAAATACCCACAGATCTCCACCGATACCAGGTGAGTGCGCTGCATTTGATAACGGTGTGTACCCAAACCAGCCAAACGATGCCGCACCCTGAGGTGTTAGAAATCCGGACATGGCAATTAGTGAGCCAAACAGGAAAAACCAATACGACAACGCATTGAGTCGCGGAAGGGCGACATCCGGGGCACCAACTTGCAGAGGAACAATCACGTTAGCGAAGCCAATAAATAACGGCGTCGCAAACATCAGCAACATCATCGTGCCGTGCATGGTAAACAGCTGGTTGAACTGTTCTTTGGTTTGTAATATTTGCATGCCGGGTGAGAATAATTCAGCCCGGATAAGTAGCGCCATCACACCAGCTAGGCCGAAGAATGTAAAAGATGTAATGAGGTATAAATACCCGATGGTCTTATGGTCAGTCGTCGTCAACCAGTTGACGACGATCCGACCTTTCGACCTTGGTACCACTTGCGGTTGCGCCGGTGTCTGACGCTCATCTTGCGTATATTCGTAAGTAGTCATGTGCGGCATATACCCCGATACGTTCTGATTTGCCTGAGCGTCATATTGTTTTGCGTACTCTTGAATTGGGAAGCCTGAAGATCCAAGCTAAAAGATATTTCTGGGACTGCCGAGGTAGTTAGGTTCTTACAAAAGGCTCCTTATGCGAGAGCAGCTCCACCTTGTGATGTTTGCATTCACACTACAAATGGAATGTGCAAAATACCATAGTGCTGCCTGCCTGTGAACCGCAGCGTCAGTCTCCCTGAGGCAGTCAACAGGACATAAGCGGCCACACCTGCCTGGCAAGTAACCTTGGCGACTGTTGAACACTAGAACGGGCTCAGCATAGCGTGTCGCTGGTAAGCAATCTCAGCTGGCCGCCAATACGATGGCACGCTATAGATGAATCTCAACGGAATTTTGGCAAGGCGATATCGTTAGACCCAAAAACCCATGGCCACGGACAAATAAGAAGCGTCTAAGACCTTGTTCAAAAAACCAGGCCAGTAGGTTGATACAACTACTTCCGTTCTCTATTGCACTCACGTAGGATCGGTTTCATTCCTAACAAATATCATTAGGAAGGAGCCTATTATGTGGCTTATCTTCATTCTTATTGGTATCGGTATGATTCTGCTGGGGATTTTTATTTCAGCAGCTAAATTCCTTATTTGGTTAGGAACTGCCGTGGCAGTGATTTCCATTATTATGTGGATCATCCACGCAATAGGTCAACGGGCCCCTTAGCGTTGCTATCCAGTATTTAAAAGCCCACGGCTAAGTAAGCGCAGTGCCAGTGGGGTATGGCTTAGAAGAACACCCAGGAGACGCAAACGCTATGGGATAGCGTCGAGCTGGCATCGCAATGCAAATAAAGCTCAGCATAATTGAGCGCACAATCCAGCATTGATTCTGTCGTGACACAGCGAAGACCCCCGACTGAGTCGGGGGCCTTCTTTTCGTTGCGGGGGCAGGATTTGAACCTGCGGCCTTCGGGTTATGAGCCCGACGAGCTACCGAACTGCTCCACCCCGCGGCGTGTACTTCCACTGTACACGCCGCGAAAATGGAATGCAAACTCGCGGGCTAGTACATCACCCCTAGTCAGAGCCACCTTCGGCGTCACTGTTATCAGCGTCACCATCACCATCCTGCTCCGTTCCGCCTTCATCAAGCTCAACCGCACGCTCAAGTGCTGCCTGCAGATCAGCCTGTGCCTGGCCGTAAGCTTCCCAGTCGCCATCAGCCATGGCATCTTCGGAACGACTCATTGCGTCGCGAGCGTCACTGAGGGCTTCGGCAAGCTGATCAGATGGCGTATCAGACATTGGCGGTTCAGCCTGTTCTTCGCCTTCTTCCCCATCAGTTTCAGCAGGCTGTTCAGCTTGCTGTTCCTCAGGAGTCTCAGCGCCAGATTCACCTTCAAATATCTGGTCTAACGCTTCGGAGAATGTGTCAGCGAATCCTACCTCATCACCAAAGGCCACCAGGACCTTGCGCAGCACCGGATATGAAGTTTCACCTGTCGACCGGACATAGACCGGCTGGACATAGAGAATACCGTTGGCAACCGGCAAGGTGATCATATTGCCATTAATCACATCGGAGGCGCCCTGACGCAGCAGGTTCAACTCGCGCGAGACAGTGTCATCCGAGTTGAAGTTGTTTTGGGCTTGTCCAGGACCCGGCGTTGTCGTCTGACGTGGCAACTCAAGCATCTGTAATTGGCCGTACGTGTCAGCTTTCTCGCCGTCCTCACCCGTGCCTGCGTCCCCGTTTGCGCCCAAGAACCCGTATAAGACGTTACGTTGTGCAACACCCTCACGTTCTTGTGGGATAAACGGAGTCGTTAGCTGGAATGCCGGTTCATCCTGTTCAGGCATCTTCATCGTCATGTAGTACGGAGGCAATTTCACATCGGCCTCAGCAGACGCCGTCGGGTCATCTGGGATAGACCATGCGTCGTTGTTTTCGTAGAAGTCATTGGCATCCGAGACGTGGTAGCGTGCTAATTTCTCACGTTGCACCTTGAACATGTCTTCCGGGTACCGTACGTGGCTCATCAAGTCCGCAGACATTTCAGAATACGGAACCACCGTGTTGTCGTAAACATCCATCCAGGCTTGCAGCAGTGGGTCATCTGGTTCCCACGCATACAACGTAACGGTGCCATCATAGGCATCAACGGTGGCTTTAACTGAGTTGCGTATGTAGTTAATCTGACCGGTCAAGGTTAGGTCTTGATCCACATTCAACGCGTCAACAGTCGCCGATTCCAACTGGGATTGGTCCGAATACGGGAACGAGTCGGAGGTTGTGTAGCCATCGACAATCCACTGAACACGACCATCCACAATGGCCGGATATGTGTTGGTATCAACTTCTAGATACGGGGCAACTTTTTCTACGCGCTGTACAGGATCTCGGTCAAATAGAATCTGCGAGTTGGTATTTACATCCTGAGATAGCAGGACCTCTGTGGAACCAAATTTGATGGCGAAGGCAAGCTGGTTGAATAGCCCGCCAACGGATGGTCCACCATCCCCGGAGAAGGTGTAAGCAGTGTCTTCTTCTGAACCGGCTTCCTGTGGGCGGTCACGCTCGCGGTCTGCTTCGCCTTCTTCTTTACCTACTACAGAATAGTCCGGGCTGTTGCGACCAAAATAGATACGTGGTTCGTAATCATCTTCAGAAGCCAATTCGCCTGTGGTGGGGATACCCGACAGTAGGAACGACGGCCGGCCGCCGCCACCTACCTCGGAAGCATCCGCTGCAACAATGCCGTAACCGTGAGTATAAATAACGTGCTGGTTCACCCAAGAATCATCATCACCGGGAGGATTGACCTCACG
Source organism: Candidatus Yaniella excrementigallinarum (assembly GCA_019113675.1). Taxonomy (GTDB): domain Bacteria; phylum Actinomycetota; class Actinomycetes; order Actinomycetales; family Micrococcaceae; genus Yaniella; species Yaniella excrementigallinarum. Next base: position 10,338 of record DXHA01000097.1, on the reverse strand, counting down.
GGCCGCCAACACGGTGTCACGAACTTCGCCATCGACCTCGTACCGGTCCACGTGCAAAGTATCAGGAAACGAGTAATACGGGCGGAACTGTTCCAACTGTCCGTAAGTCTGGCTCAGCAGGTTCGGGTCCATCAGACGAACATTTGCGGTGGTCGCAGAGTCGTCTTCCAGCCCGCCACGTTCGGCAGCTGTTTCACCAGCGTATGAGGTATATTCGACGTCAGCGACGTCATACCCTTCACGAGTGAACTCGATGTTTCGCTCAATATAGTCGGATTCCATGGTTTGTTCCGTTGGTGATACTCGGTATTCCTGAATCAAAAACGGATATATCGCACCGGCGACCAGTGCTGCCACTAAGAATCCAGCCACGCCGATAATCGACAGCCGCCAGCGACCATTAATCATGGTGGCAACGAACAATCCGATGACCAAAATCGCGGCGATGGCCAAGATGGTTGAGGTTGGGATGACAGCGTTTATGTCAGTGTATAACGCCCCGGCCCATTTACCCGATTGATCTTGTAAGGTGCCGTAGCGTTTGAGCCAGTAACGTCCGCCCTGTAAGAGCATGTATACCGCTGCAAAGATCAAAATGTGGAAGCGAGCGGAACGTTCCACGGTAATGCCCGCACCTTCTTCGATACGAATACCACCGTAGAGATAGTGGACAATCAGCCCAGCAATACCCGCCACAAGCACGATCGAAACTAAGAATGACACCAGCGTGTTCAGGAACGGCAAAGTTGCCATATAGAAGGTCAGGTCCATGCCGAACTCAGGATCATTCTTACCGTACGGCACCTGATTAAAGAACAACAGGACCTGTTCCCAGCCGTTCATGGCGGCGGTACCAGCAAAGAAACCAATCAGAGTTGGAGCACCGATAAAAACCAGTCGGCGGACAGGTTCAAGCTGTTTTTGGTATTGCTCAACGTTACGCCGTAATTGGCCGCCGAGATTTTGGGGCCGGTATTTATAGGCCAGGTGAAGTGCCAGCCAGGTGATGACCCCCATGGCGGCACCGGCAACAATAAATAGTATCGCCTTAGTGCTGTATTCGGTCCAGAATACTCTCTGATAACCGATCTGGTTAAACCACAACACTTCGGTGTAAACCATTGAGAACAACACGAAGAGGGCGACTAGTACACCGAGAATAATCAGTGTAAGAAGTAACGCTCCTGGACGGCGCGATCCTGCGCCTTTGTTGCCCTTACCATCACGCGATGAACCTCCGCTGCCCGACGAATCATTTCCGCGGGCTCCCCCGCCGGAATCGTCAGAGCCACCGGGAGGATCATTCGGGCGACCAAAGATGCCGCCGAGTCCTTGTCCGAAACTCACAGTAGTTCCCTATCTGCGGGCTGTGCCCGACTCGTAAATGTACAATCAGTGAAATTCTAGCGTTCCCATAGCTCATGAACAGGTAGTGTTTTGTGTTTCCCCTGCCGGCGCAGCCAGAACCTCTAACGCTGTATCCAGTGTATCGACACTATAAATGGTCATGTCGTTGGGCACATGCGTGATTTCTTGACAGTTACCTTCAGGTGCCAAAAAAATCGTGGCACCATCATCGGCCGCGGCTTCGACTTTCTGCTGAATTCCGCCAATTGGTCCCACAGTGCCATCTGGGTCGATAGTTCCGGTACCGGCGATGTGCCGTCCGTCGGCGATGGATTCTTCGGTCATACGATCGATAATGGCAAGGGTGAAAATCAGCCCAGCTGACGGTCCACCAACGTCTTCAAGATAAATATCCACGTCAATAGGAAAATCGAACTCTGAGTCCAATAAGACCCCGATCTGGTAGGTTCCGTCTTCACCTTGTGTTACCGGAATCGTAAAGGTTTTCTCGGTACCGTCACGACCAACTGTGATATCTACCGGATCACCTTGTGCTTGCTGAATCGTATTGACTAGTTGACCATGCCCAGTAATTTTGGTGCCATTGACGCTAATGATCTCGTCGTCGGGCTCTAAGACGTCCCGTGCCGGGGAATCTTTTGTGAAATCGAAGGCAAATAAGTGCTGTGTGTAGTCTTTATCCAAATGTTCTAACGCAGCCGCTACGGCCCAGGATTGCGAGTCGGCCATGGCCTCAGCATTTTGGTCACGGACTTCATCACCGGTGGTTTCTGGTGGGTACAGTAATTCTGCCGGGGTAATAGATGGGTACGGCAGTATTGCGTGATATAACACTTGTGGCGTCAATGATGCCGACGTCGGCGGTCCGGAAACCGAGATGGTAGTCAGGTTTAAACTGCCATCTGTTGGATAAGTCTTTGCGCCGTCAATTTCCACCATGTGATAGCTGGAACCTTCAACTTCGACTTGCTCTAGTGTGTCAAAAGTCGGCCCTGGTGACTGAATCGTATATGGGGTTGGAATGAATATTGTTATGAACACAACGATCAGTAAGTAGGCCCCTACGCGGTTGGCTCGAGGCCGAAGTCTTCTTTTTAGGTCCATGCATCGCTTTCGTTGAATTCGTATTGAGTTTTCACGCTGCAACTAGGGTATGTTGTTCCAAGAACTCAGGCTACCGATAAGGACCGACTTGGACTGGCTTGTAAAACTCAGCATGAAAAATCGTGCTTTTATTGCGTTGGTGACCATCGTCATTATGGTCTTGGGACTCATTTCCCTTAATATGCTACGACGGGAATTGATCCCACCGGTGGAATTACCATCGGTTGCAGTTACCGCAACAAACCCTGGAGCCTCGTCGGAACAGATGGCCCAACAAGTCGCTGAGCCCATCGAACGACAACTAACGGCTGTCGATCATGTCACCTCAACATCGTCGAATTCCGGTTCGAATTTCTCGATGATCAACTTGGAGATGGAATACGGTTCAGATGTATTTCGGGCAGCCTCACAAGCCGATACACTACTCAATTCCATCGAAGAGCAACTCCCTGAAGGTACCACTACTACGACATTATCGGGTGGATCAGCAGATATCCCCGCCATGGTCGTAACTATGAGTTCTGATCTTTCCCCTAGCGAGTTAGACGCTGGCTTCGAACAAGCAGCACGTTCTGACATTGAAAACATTCCTGGGGTCGCCCGAGTCCAACTGTTTGGCACAACCGAAGAAATCGTTCGTATCAACCCCGACGACGACGCACTGGCAGAACGGGATATGGATCGTTCCACCATTACCGACGCCCTAGACGATGCAGGTGTGGTATTACCTGGTGGCAATGTTACCGATAACGACCAAAGCCTAGACATATCAATTGGCAAGGCCTTCGATAACGTCGATGATCTGGCCGCTAGTCTATTGCCCGTTGAGGAAGGTACCTCAGTACCCTTATCTGATGTTGCTGACATCGAACAGACTCAAGCCGAAGCTGAATCGGTGTCCCGTACCAATGGCAAAGACTCTATTACCCTGTTGGTTCTGCCATCCAATGACGCAAACTATATTGACCTTTCCGAACGGGTCCTGGATCAATTAGATAAAGCCGCCGCTCAAATGGGTTCGGGCACAGAATTTACTGTGGTCTTTGATCAAGCCGAATTTATTGAGGATGCCATCGCCGGGCTTGCCACAGAGGGCATGTGGGGTCTGGTACTAGCGATACTGGTAATTTTCGTCTTCTTATTGTCGATACGCCCCACCATCATCACCGGTATCACGATCCCGTTATCGGTACTCTTCGCCTTCGTTGGCATGTTAGCTACCGGAACCACCGTGAATATGATGTCACTGGCTGGATTAATGATCACCATCGGGCGCATGGTGGACGATTCGATTGTTGTCATTGAAAATATCATGCGGCATTTACGGCAAGCCCCCAAGACCGAATCAAAAGTCAAAACTATTACCCGAGCTACAGGTGAAGTCTCTTCGGCAGTTATTTCCTCAACGTTGGTCACGGTCATGGTATTTGTGCCCATCCTGTTAGTTGAAGGCATGGCCGGAGAACTTTTCCGGCCGTTTGCGCTAACCGTGGTCCTAGCCATGATTGGGTCAACACTGGTGGCCTTAACTATCGTGCCGGTATTGGCATACTGGTTTATGCGAAATAAGCGCATCCCTGGGGACCAGCCAGCACCATTAGCTGATACAGATATTGGTGTCACTACGAACTGGTTGGCTCGGATTTACCGTCCCGTTATTACCTGGACTATCAAGTCCCGTGTCTCCCGTTGGGTCACTACTTTGGTGGCATTGGCTGTGTTTGTCGGTTCCATCCTGCTGGTGCCAGCACTGAAAGTAAATCTGCTGGGCGATACTGGGATGAATATGCACGCGGTAACATATACCGCCCCGCAAGGTTCCTCACTGCAGCATACTTCCGAGTTATCAAGTGAAATTGAATCCGAATTAGCTGATCTTGAACACGTTGATACTGTCCAAGCCGACATCGGCGGACAAGCCATGATGGGCATGGGCCCGGATCAAGCATCCTTTACCGTGATCACCGATCCCGGCGCTGATCAGGCAGCCGTTGAAAATAGAATCCAACGCAGCCTGGACGACTGGTTTGCGGAGCACCCGAACGCCGGAGAATTCCAAGTCGAAGCCGGTGATGGCATGATGAGTTCAGATACCGTAGATATCCAACTCGAGGCCCTCGACGAAGACGACCTCGGTGAAGCAAGCAATACGCTTACTACCGCTTTTGAAGACCTTGATGAGGTAGCCCGCGTGGAATCCGATTTCGAAGCGGCTCAACCCTCTCTAGAGATTGCGCCTCGGGAAGAAGAAATCGCCCAATACGGTATGACCGTTCCCGAAGCAATGGCAATGATTGCCTCTCATACGACCGACTTTCCCATCGCCAAGGTCACCATAGACGATAATGAACTCAATGTTCACATGAACCCAGCTTCCGCTGTCGATACGGTAGAAGACATTGAACAGCTTGATCTTTTCGGTATTCCACTAACCGATATTGCTGAAGTGAATCGTGTGAATATTGCCCCATCGATCACCACGCTCAACTCAATCCGAACGGTAACGATTTCTGTCACACCAGAATCTACGGATAATGTCGGCGCCACCACTGCTGCGCTGACCGATACTATTGACAACGCTAACCTGCCCGATGGTGTGCAGACCGAACTTGCAGGGGTTGCCGAGGAAATCGATACCACATTTCAGCAGCTAGCCCTCGCCATGGGAGCCGCTATCTTATTGATCTACGTAATTTTAGTATGGCTATTAAAATCCTTGGTCCAACCGCTAGTCCTGTTAGTGGCTATACCGTTTGGCGCCACAGGGATGATCTTGGCACTGTTGCTCACCGGCACTCCCCTAGGTGCTACTACCTTGGTCGGAATGCTGATGTTGATAGGCATTGTGGTGACCAACTCGATTGTGCTGATGGATTTAATTAACCAATATCGCCGGCGCGACACTACATTGGACAAAGCTATTATCGCCGGGGCACAGAACCGTATTCGTCCAATTATTATGACCGCAGCTGCAACCATCGGTGCCATGATCCCGCCAGCATTAGGACTGTCCGGGCAGTCCAGTTTCGTCTCAGCACCTATGTCTGTTGCAGTCATTGGTGGTCTTATAGCCTCTACGCTGATTACGTTGATTATTGTGCCTGTGCTGTACCGTATGACAGAGGGCACAGCCGAGAATCTCAACGCGCGCCAGGCGCGCCGCGAACAAGACGCGTTGGGTGTATAGAATCATTCAGCGCAAAGCCCACAAAGACTATTATTTCAACCAGTCACTACAGTAGCGTGGAGAGATATGAGTAATACAGGTCCAACTAACGGCGACGACCACGATCCAATGTCCGAAATGTTTCGGAAAATGTTTGGCGAAAACGCACCAGACCCAGAAGAAATTCAACGCGCCATGAACCAATTCGGCGCTTCTGGTATGCCTTTCGACCCATCCATGATGGATCCGCAGATGATGCAAAATATCATGCAACAGTTTCAATCCATGATGCAAAGCTCCGGCGATGCTCCGGTGAACTGGGACCTCGCAAAGCAAACCGCACGTCAATCCGTGGCAGGTCAAGACCCTTCGGTGGGCACCTTTTCAGCCAAAGAAATCGAAGATGCGCTACGCCTGGCAGATTCTTGGCTGGACAAGGCCACAACCCTAGAAGCCGCTAATGTGCCGATAGTAGCGTGGTCGAGGGCCGAGTGGGTCGAATCTACTATGGACAACTGGCGTGAGATGACCGATCCAGTGGCCACCTCCCTATCTGAAGCTCTTACACGGGCCATTACTGAACAACTTCCTGGCCAACTGCCTGAAGAATTACAGGGCGCTTTCGGTAATATGCAGCCGATGATGAAAAACCTGGGTGGTTCCATGTTTGGGTTGCAATTAGGCCATGCCATTGGCGAACTCGCTCAAGAGGTGCTATCTGGTACTGACACCGGCTTCCCCATCGCTGGCCAACGAATGGCGATGTTACCGGTCAATATTGAAGAATTTGGTGACGGGATATCAGTTGCTCCCGATCAAGTACGTATCTATCTGGCACTTCGCGAAGCAGCTCGCATGAGACTATTTGCTAATTCACCGTGGCTGGCCCGTGATCTGACCGCAATGGTGCAACAGTATGCTGCTGGGATCAGTATTGATGTCTCAGCAATTGAAGACGCTGTACAAAATCTGGACCCAGCCGACCCAGAGTCAATGAACGAAATGTTCTCCGGATCGATGTTTATTCCAGAACCAGAAGGCGCACAAAAAGCCGCTATTGAACAGCTCGAGACACTGCTGGCACTGGTCGAAGGCTGGGTTGATCTCGTCGTCACTGAAGCGGCTAAACCTTTAGAATCTGCATCAGCATTACGAGAGATGATTAATCGACGTCGTGCCGCAGGTGGCCCCGCAGAACATGCTTTTGGTTCGCTGGTTGGTCTTGACTTACGTCCACGCCGTCTCCACGATGCCACTCAACTATGGTCCACAATCCATGAATCCGAAGGTGTCGAATATCGCGATGCAATCTGGGAATCCCAGTTACGGTTGCCAACGAGCGAAGATCTTGACGACCCGGAAGGCTACGTCAAACGACGGGCTTCTGCAGATGAGCAATCGGCCAGCCTTGATGAAGACCTGAAGAAGCTTCTAGAAGGCGGATTCGAAGAAGAAAACTAATCACAAGCATCAGGGAACATTTTGTCCTGGTCGCGTTGCTGGGCAAAGCTGACCCCATCTAAAAAGGCGTCAGCTTCTGCCATGCGCGGGTAACGGCCCGAAAACTCTTGAAACTGTCGGCCATGCCCACCATATTTTAGGTGGGCCATTTCATGTATGAGCACCCCATCGATTACCCACTGCGGCATACCTTGGAGCATAGTAGAAATACGGATTGCACCAGTCGTTGACGTGCAGGAGCCCCACAAGGTGGTTTGACGGTCCGACCAAACAACCGACGTCGGAGAAACTTCGTTATTCAGCCATATACGTGCCAGATGTAGCGCACGGTCATGTAAGTCCGGGTTGGTGTGAAATTGCTGAGCTTGGCGTTGTTTAGCTTTGATCTTTGCAATCAAGCTGCGAGCCGACTCGATGATTTGAGCATCTGTCATTTTGACGGGAACGGACAGTTGGATCATGCCGTTACGTACTGATGCGGAGACAGTCTTTTTACGACGTGCCGAACTAATGAGACGAACCGGCTCGCCATCAATTTGCACAACTGACGCAATACGCCCTCCGGAGAGGCGTTCAGTGTCATGGCGAATCAATCTTGAAATAGTATCCATGTCCTTCATGCTGGCCCAACAGATATAATCAAGGGCTCGTACTGCTGGTCTTGTGGATAATGTACATCGTGCACTGCGAGTGTGGAAAACCCTGAACACTGTCAGCCACAGTAGCCCATCATGGAAACACCTTGAACGACACAGGAGTGACCATGCAAATCAATCCGGGACTATCGATTACTCGGCTTGGATCGAAACATCTGCAAATTGGTTCCGGGTATCGCGCCTTGGAACTCACCGGAATTACTGAGCCTATCCGAACCTACCTTGGTCACTTGCACGATGGTATCCCCGACGGGCAAGAACATAAGATCGCCGAACAATGCCAGGTGAGCAAAGCAGACTTTGATCTAATGATGACCAAACTAGCGCCGGTATTGGTTTCAACACCATTTGAAACCAGCTTCGTGACGACTACGGATCAGGAACATCGCGGTAGCCTAGCTCGGTTGAGCTGTGTAACACCGCTGTTTGATTATGATCGCTTGCGCGGTCTAGCCCCACATAGCCACAATCAGTTTCAAACCCAACGACATGCTGCGGCATTACAGATTTTTGGGCTCGGTAGAACTGGCACCGCACTGACCAAGATTTTGTTGGAATCTGGGGTCGGGCATATTAACGTTTGGGATTCCACTCGTGTGACAGCAACCGACCTTGGGACAGGTCTGCGGGAGCAAGATATCGGCCAGGTGCGTTCTTTAGCAGTTGCTAGGGCTCTTAACCCCGTAGACAAGCGGCCCCAGATTCATCCAACCGGTTGGCTCAGGCAACCGGCATTGGCTAATTTAGCAACAGTACATATTAGTTTGGGTGGGGTACATACAGAGACCATCATTGAAGCTAAAGAACACCATCAACCATATTTGCCGGTGGTCATCCGGGATGATGAAATTGATATTGGCCCCTGGACGGTGCAACAAGCCCAGGCGTGTCCGCTGTGCTTAGAGGCAGCAATTGCCGAAACCGATGGCTTTCGAAAACAACGCACTGTCGCCCTACGTGCCAGTACCGGTGGCATCGAGACAGTGGCAGCTGCCCATTTGGCCGCCGGCCTTATTGCCACGGAGCTATTAGCCATGGTCGATTCGCAAAAGCTGCGGCAACAAGTGCCAAAGACGGAACACGGCGGGGTTCCGGGGATGAATCTGAACACTTATACTCGAGTACACCTAGCCGAAGGCTGGGTGCAGACGTTTACACTCCAACCACGACCGGGATGTTGTGCAGCGGTTCAAGAGCTTAAAATTGCTAATACTTCAGTCCCGTAGCGTTCCAATTTTTTAGGACCAATGCCAGGTAGTTGACGTAATTGTTTTAAATCTTTCGGCATTTTCTCGGCGATAGCAACCAATGTTGCATCAGTAAACACCACAAACGCTGGAACTTTATCCGTCGTTGAAATATCTTTACGCCAATTAACGAGCTTGTCAAAAATCTCCGGATCATAGGTAGGCGGGCATCCATCGCAGCGTCCAATTTTGCGCTCCGCACCCGTTGACAATACGATCCCACAATTACGGCATTTGATGACTTTAGCACGTATCGCACCAGCTTTGGTCTGAGTAGGGGTCTGGGATGCTGCCTTGTGGGTCGTTGCTCGAATCGCGTTAAGGAATCGCGATGGTTTTCTGGTGGCGCGGCCACCTGCCGAGCGGGAAACTGACCAGGATAAGTACAACCGAGTTTTAGCTCGAGTAATGCCTACGTAAAATAGGCGGCGCTCTTCGTCAACGTTCTTGTCTTCTGTAGCGAAACTGATCGGCAAAAGACCTTCATTAAGGCCAACTAAAAATACGACGTCCCACTCCAGGCCTTTGGCAGAGTGGATAGAAGCTAATGTCACACCGTCCATAACCGGGGCGTGCTGATGTGACGCTCGTTCATCAAGTTCTGCCACGACCAAATCCAGGGTTACCTGATCACCACGTGCTGTCACTAAATCTTGAGCCAAATTCACGATAGCGTTGAGCGACTCCCAGCGTTCTCGCACAGCACCGGATTGTTGTGGCGCCTGAGCCGTATACCCCAATGACGCCAGTACATCTTTGATACGAGGAATTACTGCCTCACCAACAACATCGTCGGCGGATTTAGCTGCAGCGCGTAATTGCAGTATGCCATCGCGTACTTCTCTGCGGTTGAAAAATCTTTCCGCACCGCGCACTTGATAGGAAATATCGGCGTCGCTTAAAGCCTGTTCAAACAGCGCAGACTGAGCATTCGTTCGAAAGAGCACAGCTATATCCGAACCTTTATGCCCGGCTGATATTAAATCTTTGATCTGACTGGTTACCCACTCAGCTTCGGCCTGGTCATAGCTACACTCCACGAACATAGGTTGTGGACCGGCTTCTCGTTGAGAAATTAGTTCTAAGGGTTGGGGCCATCGTGGTAAAGACGCCCGGTCAGCCCTAGTACGCTCCTGTAACAGACGGTTAGCCACATCCACAATCTGTGGTGTCGATCGGTAGTCTCGGACCAAATTGATTTGCGTGGCATGGGGAAAATATTGGCTAAAATCCAGCAGGAAATCAGCAGTAGCACCAGTAAATGAATAAATCGTTTGGGAGGTATCCCCGACCACGCATATATCATCCCGGTCACCCAACCAGGCCTTGAGTAACC
>DXHA01000096.1 GCA_019113675.1 Candidatus Yaniella excrementigallinarum | reverse complement strand
AGCAGCCCTCCAGGCGTTCCGTCAGCTAAAAATAATCGAACCGTTTTCCCAGCACTCACAGCTGGACCTCCAAAGTGAGCAGAATTGAAAGCACCGCAAACCTACATTTACTACCATACGGACACGGGCGTTACGTATAACATCCTGTTTACTTTACCTTGAATCGTTTACTGAAGTCTTCAAGGCCTCACAGTACCGATGCCCTAAGCGGTTTTGAACGACTACATGCTTATTCATAAAAAATTATTTGCAGTAAACCACTAGGCTCTGAGTCATGTTAACGAGTTAATTTTCCAAATAGTAAGTCGGTCCGGTCCACAGTCTTGAGGATATATGATTACCCCCGCCCTACAGATGAGCCGATTAAACTAACACGTGTCCGAGTCACCACCAGTAAAACCACGAAAGGAACCAGGTATGCAGCTCGAAGATAAAGTCGTTATCGTGACAGGTGGCGCTGCCGGTATTGGTGGCGCGGTATCGAAAGTGTTGGCTCAACGTGGAGCCAAAATCGTAGCTGTCGATATTAATGCGGATGCCGGCGCACAGCTCGAATCCGAGCATGAAGACAGCATTGCCTTTCTTGAACGAGACGTCTCTCAGCGAGAAACGGCTGAACTAGCAGTCCGAACAGCAATCGATCGTTTTGGCAGTCTAACCGGGCTAGTAAATAATGCGCACGCGTCACGGCAGGCACCCTTTAGCGAGACCACCGATGAGATGTGGGATCTGTCGTTTTCTACCGGTTTCACAGCGACGCGTAACTTCATGATCGCGGCCTATCCACACCTTGCGGAGTCCGGCGGTTCCATCGTGAACTTTGGCTCTGGTGCAGCCATTATTGGTCAACCCACTCAAGCGGCCTATGCGGCAGCCAAAGAAGCCATCCGAGGTCTATCGCGGGTTGTCGCTAACGAGTGGGCCAAAGACGATATCCGAGTAAATATTGTCAGTCCGATGGCAATGACCGAAGGCGTCAAAACATGGAGCCAGTCGGCACCAGACCTCTACCAAGAATCCCTACAAAAGGTACCGCTGGGACGCTTTGGAGACCCTGCATCGGATGTTGCACCTGTCGTGGCTTTTCTACTTTCGGATGACTCAGCATACATAACCGGACAAACGCTGATGGCCGACGGCGGTGCCAACAAACTTTATTAATGCATAGGCCACACACTAAAGCACGGGTTCACCTCGAGGAGGAGCCGATAATCCCTGCTGGTCATCGTCAATGTCTTTGCTTGGTCGCGATTTCTGCAGGTATTGCATAATTACGGCCAGAATCATTCCAACACCGCCAATTGCAGATAGCGTCAGGTCCGGCATAACCAACATAATTCCGCTGGCGATCAACAAGATGCGCTCGACAATATTTGTGTCGGTCAGCAAAAATCCTGCAAGCCCAGCCGCAAGCCCGACCATCCCAATAACGACGGTAACGAAAGCCGGTAGCAAATCGGTTACTGGTCCCTCCAGCAGCATTGCCGGCTCAAAGATCAGAACATAGGGTACAAGGAATCCAGCCACAGCGATCTTTAGAGCGGTGAATCCGGTAACCATAGGGTTTGCATTAGCTAACCCCGCTCCTGCATAAGCTGCTAGACACACGGGTGGTGTAACTTCTGAAAGCACCCCGAAAAACAATACGAAGAAGTGCGCTGCAATAATCGGTACATCGAAATTATTGTAGAGAATCGGGGCAGCAACGGTGGAGGTCACTACGTAGTTCGCGGTTGTTGGCAGCCCCATCCCCATGATGATGCAGGCGATCATAACTAAGACCAGCACAACCAGGAAGTTTCCACCGGCAAGAGCAATGAGACCGGTTCCAAGTTGACCAGCAAGACCAGTAGACGTCACGGTACCGGCAACGATGCCGGCGGTCGCACAAGCAGCAATGACTGGTAGTGCCGTACGTGCCGCATCAACCAGCATTTCAACCATCGCTCGGAACCCCAGCCGCGTGGAAGCCCGAGCAAAGCTCAATAGAAATGCGGTGAGGATCCCCCAAATAGCTGCCCGCATTGGAGTAAACCCAACCAGCAGTGTCGTCACGATGACTACCAGCGGTAAGAGTAAGTCAATACGGGTAAATATTGATCTCCAGGTTGGCAGCTCTTCGACCGGTAGGCCACGGAGCATGTTCTTTTTGGCATCAAAGTGGACTGATAGAAAAGCACCGAGAAAGTACAGCAGAGCCGGAATAACGGCGATAATGATGACGTCGTTATACGTGATGTCTGGAATATTCTGGGCCATGATAAAGGCTGCCGAACCCATGATCGGGGGCATTAGCTGGCCACCGGTGGAAGCCGTTGCCTCAGTAGCTGCGGCCACATGTGGTTTGAAGCCGGCTTTTTTCATCATTGGGATGGTAAATGAACCAGAGGCAACAGTATTTGCCACTGCCGAACCAGAAACCATACCTTGCAGCCCGGAGGCCACCACGGCGGCTTTGGCGGGGCCTCCCGTGTAGCGTCCTGCTGCTTTGAACGCCAGATCATTAAAGAACTGACCAATATTTGTTCTGAGCAGTACTACCGCGAAGAACAAAAACAGGAAAATGAATTGGGACGACACCTGAATCGGGGTACTAAATACTCCGGCCCCGGTGGATAAGAACGTATTGGTTGAGAAGGTCTCCCATGACATGCCCGCGTGTTTGAATACCGGGCTATGGTTACCAAAAACAGCGTACACGATGGCAGCGACGGCGATAATAATAATCGGTATGCCCACGCACCTACGGGTCCCCTCCAGGATGAGGATGATCCCCAGCGTTGCTACCACATAGTCAAGGCTTGTGTAGCCGAGGATCTGTACCGCATTACTGGTGAGCCGTTCATACTCAAAGAAGATATAAACGTTGCAGTATAACGCTGCTGCCGCGAGTACAGTGTCATACCAGGCCACGCCTCGGCCACGCCCGATAAGCAGGTCTTTCCAACGGTTGCCCGATGGTTTGGCGATCAGCAGTCTGCGGCTTGCTGGATATAGCAGGAATATCAGAGCTGTCCCACCGGCTAGGTGCAACGAGGAATGCATCCACGTATTGAAGGGACGCTCTAGTGCTGCGTATAAGTGGTAGAGCGTGAAGACGATAGAGATCGCCCCGATGACCCACGCCCACCAACCCAAATCAGTGCGGTAGCGGCTCGAGGTGTCGTGTTCCCGAAGGAGCCGGTCTGCACCTTCGTGGCCAGAGACCGACTCCCCGGTACTGACAGACGCTGTTGGACTGCTAATAACCGGGGAGTCAAGATCATTTTGATCTTTGGGTCGAATCATGGCAATTCAATGCCCTCTTCTTCGTAGTACCGTTCAGCACCTGGGTGCAGTGGAACATTCCCAATACCAAGCAGAGCTTCATCGATATCAATGAACTGAGCAGCCTCTACGGTAATGTCGTCAGCATTTTCGAAGGTTGCCTTAGTAATCTCGTATCCAACGTCTTCGCTGATCTGATCTGTTGAGGCAACGATGGTCGCAAACACGGCAACGGTTTGGACATCCTCATCGAGGAAATCATATGCATCCGCTGGAATGTCGTAGACGGTTTCACTGCCCGAGTCGTCAACTTCTTGTGCAGTTTCATCATCAAGTGGAAGCAGTTTGACATCAGTCTGAGCTGAAATCTGGGTCAGACCCGCTACTGGTGTACCAACCACGAACATGGTCGCATCGATCTGTCCATCAGCGAGCATTTCCGTTGATGACCCGAAGTCCGTGACTTCAGGTTCGTAGTCGTCTTCTCCCAGCCCGTACGATTCGAGCACCTTGTCAGAGGTGATACGTGTACCCGAGCCTGCATCCCCCACCGCAATGGTGGCGCCTTCTAGTTCTTCAATCGAGTCGATCCCGGAATCTTCCCGGACAATAACGTGTAAGGCTTCGGGATACAGGTTTGCAATCCACCCAATATTGTCTAGCTCTTCACCTTCAAGGTCTGGCAGTTCGCCCTGAACAGCTAGGTCCGCTGTTCCGTTATCGCTAAAGCCAAGTTGCCATTCCCCTTGATAAATCTGCCCGACGTTTTCGGCTGAACCACCAGATTCAACGTAGTTCACCGTGACATCATCGATTTGATCTTCGTAGATGGCTGCAAGCTCACCGCCGAAGGGGTAGTAAACGCCAGCCGTACCACCCGTGGCAAAGACGAGATCCGACGTGAAGTTTTCTTCCGCCTGTTCGTCGCCTTCGGCAGTCTCCCCATTTCCGCCACAAGCAGCGAGCATCGCCATGGATGCAACTGCAGCAACTGCTGAAAGTATTCGACGAGAAACCATTTCAAGCTCCTTCAGTGAGTGATGAAGTAATGGATCGATCCGGTGCATTCCGTAATCAATCCGTGCGCCAATGGCGCAGATGACCACCCTTTAAGGTCATTTCATGAAAGCATATCATGGCATACGTCACACTACGTGGAACGCTCTAAGTTGCTCTTTCTGCGAGGCTGCGCGCTGGCGCGCGCGCTCGGGCGGCCCGCTTGCGCGGGCCTTGCGTGCTGTCGCACGCTGCCTGGGAGCCTTGGCAGGGGTCGGAGGGTAGCGCTGGGAGCGGGTTGGGCGACGTGGCTGCACACGGTGCGGGTGTCGTTTCGTGGGAAGAATGGGCAGCGCGAAATTTCTTAATTTTTCCGAAGTTTTAGGAAACCCAAAATCGCCCTTTTCGAGGGTTACAGGTGTTACCAGTACTACAGGCACTACCAGTAAAACTAGCTACATCTACCGCATGAAAACGCGGAAGTGAGAACAAACTACCCGCACTACTAGTACTACTGGCAACACAGGCACTACAGGCACTACAGGTACCACCAACACCCCACAACGCACCCCTCCCCCACCAGCACCCCACGAGGCCAAAAACACCCACCACCACCCCAACCCCTCGACCCCACACAAACCCCAGAGCACCGACCAGCACCCCCCACCACCAAACCCCCACCCAGCAACCAGCAAGCCGCCCACAGCCACCACAGAGGCCAACAACGAGGAGGCAGGCAAGAGACAAACCACGAACGCAGGAGCACAGGGGCAAAACGCGCACCATCGACCCCAGACGGGTGCGAAAGGGAACGCGGGTCGCACGGCGCGAGACGAAGGCGCAGCAGCATCGATGACCAGGAACGGGAAGCGACTTGTCCCCCACCCCAGACACAAAAAACCCCGACCCACGCGGTTATGCGCTGGCCGAGGGACCGAGGAAAACGAAAAAGCTATGACACTGAGTGTCGCTAAAAGTCAGTTGCAAGTGAGAGTATCTCGAGGTAGGAATCATACCTCGAGATAACTTCTTCAGAAAAAATGCTTAGATGCGCACCACAGAGAAGTCACCAATTGGCGGCGATACGCCTCCTAGTGTTCTATAAGGTTCGGCTTTTCTCGGCTCGTCGTGAAGCGCCATGCTGCAGTGCTTTGAAGTAATCCCTTATTTCATCTACAGAGATAGGTTCCGCGCGAGTTTGTCCCTGCTGGGAACGACGCCAAGCGTCGCGCCATGGTGCTTCTTTGTGGGTCAT
>DXHA01000095.1 GCA_019113675.1 Candidatus Yaniella excrementigallinarum | reverse complement strand
TTCTTCGTCGTCTAGTGCCGTTGGGGCCACAGCAGCTGCAAGATCTTCGTCAACCTCTTCGGTAGACAGCGCTATATCGTCATAGTTGACGTCGTCTTTTTCGTGGCTCACGCTCATCCTTCCTGTGGTTGCTACAGGCTGCACCTTCATGACTCTAATACCTAAACCGGTGACTTTGGCGTTGCCACACCACACCAATGCCCCTTGGTGCAAAAGCTACCGGATCTACTCCCATTCGATGGTGCCAGGGGGTTTGCCCGTAATGTCTAGCACGACACGATTGATGCCCTCGACTTCTGTAGTGATGCGCTGTGAGATGCGGTCCAAAAGGTCATATGGGAGTCGTGCAAATCTGGCGGTCATCGCGTCTTCAGATAGTACCGGACGCAGCACAATTGGGTGCCCGTAAGTGCGCCCACCATCACTAACGCCTACCGAATGGACATCAGCTAATAAAACAACCGGCGATTGCCATATTTCACGGTCCAAGCCGGATGCGGTCAGTTCTTCGCGGACAATTGCATCGGCTTCTCGCAACAAATCTAACCGTTCTTTGGAGATTGCCCCAACAATGCGGATGCCCAATCCCGGGCCAGGGAATGGTTGACGCCACACAATCTCATCCGGTAAGCCCAATTTTGTCCCGACAGCGCGAACTTCGTCTTTAAATAGCTGACGCAATGGCTCAACAAGTTCGAATTCCAGATCTTCTGGTAGCCCACCAACATTGTGGTGGGACTTAATGACTTTTGTCCCATCGGCGTCGCCAGATTCAATAACGTCGGGATACACGGTGCCCTGCACTAAAAATTGTACTTCCGTGGCATCGGGATCATTGACGGATTCAGCCACGATATCGGCCTGGGCCTGTTCAAACGTACGGATGAACCGTTCTCCAATAATCTTACGTTTGGTTTCTGGGTCAGATACACCGTGCAGCGCCGTTAAGAATTCGTCTTCAGCATCAATCATGATTAACCGGGCCCCGCCGGTTGCAGCCCCAAAAGCCCGTTCGATCTCTTGAGATTCATTTTTACGCATCAGCCCATGGTTGACATACACCGCAGTGAGCTGGTCCCCCACTGCACGCTGCACCAAAGCTGCGGCCACCGCGGAATCTACACCGCCAGATAAACCAACCAAGGCCCGTTTGTCGCCAATTTGTTCACGAATTTTCGCAATTTGATGATCAATTACCTGATCAATAGACCAATCCGGGGATAAGTCCGCAGCGATAAACAAAAAGTTTTTTAATACAGCCTGGCCCAGGCTGGAACCTTCAGCAGCAGGGTTCCATGTCACGCCGTAAATTTTTGATTGCGAATGTTCAGCGGCAGCCACCGGTACCGTGTCGTAGGAGGCGGTGGCCACGAAGCCTTCACTGAGTTCAGTAATGACATGACTGTAGTTTGCGGCCACCTGCTGGTTTTCCGGCTGTCCGGAAAATAGCGTGGAGTTGTCATCCACGTTATGAAGCTGTACTACTTCGTGAACGGCAGGTTCTGCCGACGCCACCGAGGCGCCTAATGCCTTGGCTACGGCAATAAAGCCACCACCGATGGCAAGCACCGGAATTCCGGCTTCAAGTAGTTTCGGATCAACTGCGGCAATGCTGTCACTGCTAGTGGAGCGAGCAGCGATGACCAAAGCAGCGGGATTGGCAGCCAGAATATTGTCGGCACCGGCGGTATATGGCTGAACTTCTGAGTAAACTTTTGCTTCCCGAATGCGACGAGCCAGTAATTGCGCATCATCGGAGCCGTAGTCTACAACGGTTACGGTATGTTGTGGGTTCGTAACAGGATGTTGGGGTGTAGTCATCACAGCGCTCAGTCTAGTGCATTCTCGGGGCGTAGATGAGCATGCTCGAGCTAATATCGCAGGACGGCATCGGGGTATTCGGCCAATTCGCGATCTGTCTGATGGTTAACACGGCGTTCAACGAAAAAGGACAAGAAGGGTACGACGCCGCCACCGGCCATAGCCAACAGGCGCATCCCACCCCAGCGCATCATGGACCATAGCCGGAAACACCCCAATAAGTAAGCCACATAGAGCCAACCGTGCACTATGAGTACCAGCAGGGAAATATTGACGCCGTCAAGTACTGCTTCTCTGTTGTAGAAGCCCACAATAAACTCTGTGCCATCTTCTGCAGTTCCGGCGGCAAACATCTCGTAGCCAAAGCCGTATTTAATGATCATCTGCAGTACAAGCAGCAACAAAAATATACCAGTGAGCCATGCGGTGAATTTGTAGAGCCGCTGGGCACTGTGAATTTGGCGATACGTGCCGCCAAACCGGCGTTTATTTTTTGCTTCTGGCCGGGGCGGGGCTTGGCCAAGGTCGGCTTCCGTAATGTCTTCGGGGTCCGGCAGTGTAGAGGGGTCTACCGGAGGCGTCGGCTTGTCTGTCATGGTAAATCGTGGGTCCTTTTATTCATCAGAGTCGTAACCATAGTAATCCCGGTAGGCCTGTTCAGCGGCAGCCTTTTCTTCGCGAGCTTTATCGCGCAAGCGTTGGAGCTCTTTGGTCTGCCAATGCTTTTGCCACAGTTCGTCCAGTTCGGCTTCGCGTCGGTCCTTGAGATAGTCGTCGCGGACAAATCTCCACCATAGGTACAGTGAAAAAACAGCGAAGATGGACCATTCCACGGCATAAAAGATGTTGAGCCAAGCGACTTCAGTCTCTTCTGGCGGTGGTGCCGCTGCTACATCATTGATCCCAGCATCTCCAGATACCGTGTGGGCCTGGCCATCAACAGTAAAAGTCTCAGCTACTACATAACCGGCATAGAGGTCTTGATCCCACAAATTAACCAGTTGCGCTGTGGCCAGCATTTGAGTCCGCACCGGCTCGATGTAGTGGTCAGTGTTCGGCGTGGGGCCTTCAGCCGGTATTAGGCGCCCATCAAATTTGATGGGTTCATCGGCTGAGACTCCGGTTGAGGTTTCAAATAGTTCAGTAATCTCAGTTGGATCTGCTTCAAGCTGTTCTGGGATCCATCCCCAAACGACCGGAATATGGTAATCATCGGGGGCACCTTCAACAGTTGCGCTGGAGACCAACCACAGGCCCATGGCGCCTTCGTCAACACGAGATTCCACTTGAACCGTGTTGTCCAGATCCAATGTACCGGTGAAGTAGACCATTTGGTCTGCTTGATCACTCATCATCGCCACTCCGGGCTGGAAGTGTGCTGTGAGCTCTACCGGCGTCTCAGTAACGGCATGAGAGCGTGGCTTATTGGCGGTGGATTGTTCAAATTGCCACTGTGTGAGCAATACGAAAATAGAGGCCACGGCGAGCGTGAGAAGGAAGAAGCCTATCCACCGTGGTTTCAGTGCTGTGCGGAGCAACTAGTTGTCACCCCGGGTAGGTTGGTGAGATTTGAACTTCAACTTTCTGAAAGTCCTTTAGGTCCGTGTACCCGGTTGACGCCATGGCGCGTCGTAACGCCCCCATGAGATTAGCTGTTCCGTTGGTGTGGTCAGTTGGACCAATAAGAAGTTCCTCCATGCCTGCTACGGTGCCGATGTGAGTGCGGTCGCCGCGAGGAAACTCTGGATGAGCTGCTTCCAGCCCCCAGTGCCAACCTTTGCCAGGAGCTTCTGTGGCCCGTGCCAGGGTGGAGCCTAGCATTACAGCATCAGCACCCATGCCGATAGCCTTGACTATGTCACCAGAAATACCCAGCCCACCGTCAGCAATGACGTGAACATACCGTCCCCCAGATTCGTCCATATAGTCACGGCGGGCTTCGGCGATATCTGAAATTGCGGTGGCCATGGGAACACGGATGCCCAAGGCCCTGCGAGTCGTCGACGAGGCACCGCCACCGAACCCGACTAGTACCCCAGCGGCACCAGTGCGCATCAAATGCAATGCGGGAGTATATCCGGCCACTCCCCCAACAATGACCGGTACGTCAAGTTCATAAATAAATTTCTTCAAGTCAAGCGGCTCTTTGGTTTCCGACACATGCTGTGCTGACACAGTGGTGCCGCGGATGACGAACATATCCACGCCGGCATCCACCACGGTCTTATAGAACTCTTGGGTCCGCTGCGGTGTGAGAGCACCGGCTACAACCACTCCGGCTTCCCGGATTTCTTCTAACCGCGCTGAGATGAGGTCCGGTTGGATCGGAGCCGCATACAGTTGCTGCAGGCGTGCAGTATTTTCTGGTGAAAACGTTTGGGATTTTAAAGCCGCGATTTCGTCAAGGACAGGCTGCGGGTCCTCGTAACGAGTCCAGAGCCCTTCCAGATTCAGCACACCCATCCCACCAAGTTGTCCTAGCTGGATGGCGGTGGCCGGCGACATTACCGAGTCCATAGGTGCACCGATCACGGGCATGGAAAACTTGAACGCGTCGATTTGCCAGTCCAACGACACATCTTCTGGGTCGCGGGTTCGACGGGTGGGCACAATCGATATGGCATCCAAAGGCATGGATTCTCGACCACGTTTGCCGAGGCCTATTTCAACTTCGTAGCTCACGTATATCCAGTTTCTATCCGATCACGGATGGGTTAGGGCGCTTGATTTATTAGAGATTTCTATTTGGCGCGGTAGTTTGGTGCTTCTGCAGTCATCATAATGTCGTGCGGGTGCGATTCTTTCAGCCCCGATGCGGTGATTCGGATGAACCGGCCATCACGCTGGAGCGTTTCGATATCTTTAGCCCCGGTATAGAACATTGTCTGACGTAGACCGCCTTCTAGTTGGTGCAATACGGCACCAAGTGGTCCACGATAGGGGACTTGGCCTTCGATGCCTTCGGGGATGAGCTTTTCATCATCAGGAACATCAGCCTGGAAGTAGCGGTCCTTGGAGTAGGAGCGTGAACCATCGCGGGTTTGCATGGCACCTAGCGACCCCATACCGCGGTAGGTTTTAAACTGTTTACCGTGGTAGAACACCAAATCACCTGGAGATTCAGCAGTTCCGGCAAGTAGCGACCCCAGCATCACTGAATTGGCTCCGGCCACTAGCGCCTTGCCGATCTCTCCGGAATGTTGCAATCCGCCATCGGCTATCACTGGCACCCCGGCTGGTATCGCCGCCTTAGAGGCTTCATAGATTGCTGTGATTTGAGGAACTCCCACACCGGCCACCACTCGTGTGGTGCAAATGGATCCGGGACCAACACCAACTTTGACAGCGTCCACGCCTGCATCAATAAGGGCTTTGGCGCCCTGATAAGTTGCCGCTTGACCGCCAATAACATCGACGTGTTGGGCAGCAGGGTCAGCTTTGAGTTTGGCCACCATATCCAAAACGCCTTGGGTGTGACCGTTAGCAGTATCTACGACTAACAAGTCAACTCCGGCGTCAATGAGCGTCATGGCGCGTTCAAAGCCGTCACCAAAGAATCCTACGGCACCACCCACCAGTAGGCGGCCTTCTTCGTCTTTGGCGGCATTTGGGAATTCGTGGGCTTTGTCGAAGTCCTTGACGGTGATAAGGCCTTCAAGTTTATTATTCGTATCGACTAGCGGTAGCTTTTCAATGCGGTGTTCTTGCAATAGGCGCACCACCTCGTCACGTTGGACATTGAATGGTGCGGTGACCAACGGCATCTTGGTCATAATTTCATGGACCGCAGTGGTGTCGTATTCGGCGCGTGGCACGAATCTGGTATCGCGGTTGGTGATGATCCCTAACAGGATCTGGTTTTCATCCACAACTGGCAGACCAGAAATTTGATACCGGGCACATAGATCATCCCACTGGCTCAGTGTGACATCAGGTGAGATGGTGACCGGATCGGTAATCATGCCCGATTCATTGCGTTTTACTTTGTCGACTTCCGAAGCCTGGTCTGTAATCGACAGGTTGCGGTGGATTACACCTAAACCACCGTAGCGAGCCATCGCGATCGCCAGCGGGGATTCTGTGACGGTATCCATGGCAGCAGAAATGATGGGCACGTTAATGTTAAGGCGTTTGGTCAGCTGGGTAGAGACATCAGCGTCAGCTGGGATAACGTCAGTTGCATTAGGCAATAGCAAGACGTCGTCATAGGTTAAGCCAACGAATCCAAATGGGTCGTGGGCGTTGGCCACAGGTTCTGCCGATGGCCCGGAAGTGTGCTCGGTCACTTGATCAAACCCTTTCAAGAAATCCTTTGTTTC
Organism: Candidatus Yaniella excrementigallinarum; assembly: GCA_019113675.1. GTDB lineage: Bacteria > Actinomycetota > Actinomycetes > Actinomycetales > Micrococcaceae > Yaniella > Yaniella excrementigallinarum. The sequence goes on along the minus strand of DXHA01000095.1, from coordinate 56,230 downwards.
CATGATAAGGGGTGTAGCATGCAGAATATTCCGAACGTCGCTGTGCGTGACTTTTCATCGCAGACCGTGAACACTTCCGGACCGGTATTCAGCTAAATTATTCGATGCTTCCCCCGGTTTGCTCAGCATATTGCTCCGGTGTCAGGATGGCGCCTTCTTCTGTGACATCGACGGTGAACAACCAGCCAGCACCATAGGGGTCTTCGTTGATACGTTCCGGATTTTGGATAACGTCTTCGTTAGATTCCACGATGGTTCCGGTCACCGGTGAATACAGTTCAGATACCGACTTGGTTGATTCCAATTCGCCACAGACTTCTCCGGCCGTCACTGTATCTCCGACCTCTGGCAATTCGGCAAATACTACATCACCCAGCTGATCGGCAGCATAGTCGGTAATGCCAATACGTACTGGGTCTTCGTCGTTGAGCCACTCATGCTCCGCGGAGTAGCGCAGTGCGGATTTTACAACGGTCATAATGTATCCTTCGTCTTGGTGTTAGCGAGTGTAAAACGGTGTTTTGGTAATAATAAATGGTAGTGCTTTGCCACGCACATCAATATTCACGGGGGTGTCTTCCTCAGCGTATTGTGCGTCGATATAGGCCAAGGCTACAGGCTTTGTCAGGGTCGGTGATGGTATCCCGGAAGTCACGGTACCTACGGTTTGACCATCAACGCTAAGTGCAGCACCGCTGCGTCCGGCACGCCGCTGATCACTAGTTAGCCCGACTAGAACTTGTTCGGGTGGTGTATCGCGCAACGGTTCCAACGCAGCGCGTCCCACGAAATCTTCGTCTTTGGCAAACGACACAATCCGGCCCATTCCAGCCTCAAACGGTGTTCGTTCAGTTGAAAGTTCGTTGCCGTAAAGGGGCATACCGGCTTCTAGTCGTAGTGAGTCGCGACAGGCTAATCCACACGGGGTCAATTCGACTCCGATGTCTAATGAAAACAGCTGATTCCAAAGGCGTTCGACCTGATCATTAGGTGTGATAATTTCAAAACCATCTTCACCGGTATATCCGGTGCGAGCCACGATCCATGAGCTGCCGTCGACGGAAAGCTCGGTAACCCGATAATTTTTCAACGAGGTGGCTGTTTCAGCAAACTCATCGCCCAGTGCAGCTACAATGTCTTGGGCTTTGGGCCCTTGGATACCTAATAATGCTAGTTGATTGGTGGCGTCTTCTACGGTCGCATCAATTCCTGCCAAGCGTTGTTCCAAAGCATCAGCAACGGTTTTGGCATTTCCAGCGTTGGGAACCGTGAGGTAGCGATTCTCACCGAGACGGTAGACGATCATGTCGTCAACAATAGTGCCGTCCTTAGTGAGCATGACCGTATATTTGGCCCGACCTACAGTCATCTTGGAAAAGTCCCCGGCCAGGGCGGTATTGAGTCCTTTGACCGCCTCTGGACCGGTCACAAACACTTCACCCATATGGGAAAGATCGAAAATGCCAACTGCCTCGCGCACCGCTTTGTGTTCGGTGATTTCTGAAGTATATTTCAGCGGCATATTCCAACCGTTGAAATCTGTGAAGCTGGCACCTAGCGCGTCATGGGTTTCAAATAATGGTGTGGTTTTTAGCGTCATGATATCGCTCCTAATTCAGCTCGAAGGCTTCTGGTGGCGGGCAGGAGCAGACCAGATTCCGGTCGCCGCCAGCCTGATCGATACGAGATACCGGAGTGAAGTATTTATCTACCTGCAATTCCGGTACCGGGAAAGCTGCCTGTTCTACCGAGTAGGACCGATCCCAATCTGAGCTGATTACTTCAGCTACCGGGTGGGGTGCCAGACGCAACACGGACTCTTCAACCGCAATCTTGCCGTCCTCGACCTCAGCGATCTCTTCGCGGATCTTTATCATGGCGCTGATGAAACGTTCCAGTTCATCCATATCTTCGGATTCAGTAGGCTCGACCATCAATGTGCCGGGAACCGGAAACGCCATAGTTGGGGCATGGAAGCCAAAATCCATCAGACGTTTGGAGACGTCTTCGGCGGTCACACCGGTGTTTTTGGTAATTTCTCGCAGATCTAGAATGCATTCATGGGCCACTAAATCATTGAGCCCGGTATAAAGTACGGGGAAATGGTCCTTGAGCCGGTGTGCCAAATAGTTAGCCGATAGTACTGCGATCTGTGTTGCCTCAGTAAGTGCTTCAGCACCCATCATGGCAATGTATGACCAAGTGATGGGCAGTACCCCTGCGGAGCCGTATATCGTGGAGGCTACCGGAGTAGCATCTTCTGGCAACGGCCCGTTTGGTTGGGCTGGAAGGTGCGGAATGAGATGCTCTGCAACACAAACTGGACCAACACCAGGACCACCACCACCGTGAGGGATGGAGAAGGTTTTGTGTAGGTTAAGGTGCGAAACATCACCACCAAATTTGCCCGGTTGTGCCAGTCCTACCAGCGCGTTAAGGTTTGCCCCGTCAATGTAGACTTGTCCACCGGCATTATGGATCTTATCGCAAATATCCACCACATCGGTATCGTAAATACCAGCGGTGGATGGATAAGTGATCATGATGGCGGCAATTCGTTCGCCATATTTTTCAAGCACTTCATCTAAATGTGTGGAATCGATAGAACCATCGTCAGCAGTTTTGACCACGATAACTTGCAGTCCGGCTAACACTGCTGAGGCGGCGTTGGTACCGTGGGCGGATGCCGGGATGATACAGATATCCCGGTCTGTCTCGCCTTGAGCATCAAGGTACTGACGGATAGCCAGTAATCCAGCATATTCACCCTGCGAGCCAGCGTTTGGCTGCAAAGATACTGCAGCATAGCCAGTAATGGCTTCAAGTTTGCTCTCGAGATCTTTGATGAGTTCCTGCCAGCCAGCCGCTTGCTCAGATGGAGCATATGGGTGAATTGCGGCGAATTCCGGCCAAGTAATGGCTTCCATTTCAGCGGCAGCATTGAGTTTCATCGTGCATGAGCCCAACGGAATCATAGTGCGATCTAACGCGAGGTCACGGTCTGCCAGCCGCCGGCAGTAACGCATCATGGTGGTTTCAGACCGGATGGTCTGGAAAATCTCGTGAGTCATGAACTCTGATTTACGAATGAGTTCATCAGGTATCGCATTATCGCCGTCCACTACTTCAGCACCAAAGATTGCTGTCAGTGCTTCAACGTCAGCATCAGTGGTGGTCTCATCGGTAGAAATACCTACTTGAGTGTCAGAGAACCGGCGCAGGTTGTAGCCTGCTTCATCTGCCTTGGCCATGGTGGTTTCGACGTCCTCAACGCTTACTACCACGGTGTCGAAATAGTGCTTGGCCGCCAGCTCGAAGCCTGCATTGGTCAAAGAAGCGGCAAGTCGGCTTGCCATAGCGTGGGTCCGCTGAGCTATTTCAGTGACGCCTTCGGGGCCGTGGTATACACCGTACATTGCTGCCATAACAGCCAGCAGAGCCTGAGCGGTACAAATATTTGAGGTCGCCTTTTCACGACGAATATGTTGTTCGCGGGTTTGTAAGGCTAACCGGTATGCGGGCATGCCAGAAGCATCTTCCGAAACACCGACCAGACGACCCGGCATCTGACGGACGAAACGTTCTTTGGTGGCCATATAGGCTGCATGGGGTCCGCCGTAAAATAGCGGTACGCCAAACCGTTGGGTTGTGCCCACGGCAATATCGGCGCCTTGTTCTCCGGGTGGGGTGATCATCGTCAAAGACAGTAGGTCGGCAATCACGCTAATCATCGCGCCACGTTCTTTAGCTTGGTCAAAGATCGTCTGGTGGTTGACGATGGCACCATCATCACCTGGCTGTTGCACTAAGACACCGCAGAGATCCCCATCTGGCAAGCCTTCAGTTGCCAGGTCTACCAGGATGGTTTCAACCCCTAGCGACCGAGTTCGGCCCAAAATCACCGACAGGGTCTGAGGGAAGATGTTTTTATCGATGACCACTGGGCTCTCTGAGTATTTTCTGTTGGCCCGGCGCATCATCAGTACAGCCTCGGCACCAGCAGAAGACTCATCCAACAGCGAGGCATTGGCAATTTCCAGGCCGGTTAAATCTGCCACCATGGTCTGAAAATTAAGCAAGGCTTCAAGACGACCCTGGGAAATTTCGGGCTGATAGGGAGTGTAAGCGGTATACCAGCCGGGATTTTCCACTACATTGCGACGGATCACCGCCGGGGTAATAGTGTCGTAAAAACCCTGCCCGATCATCGATTTCTTAACCGTATTTTTCGCTGCGAGTTCACGCAGCCGTGTTTGTGCCTGGGTTTCAGTAAGGGCATCGGGCAGAACTAGGGGGTCTTGCTGGGCAATGTTTTCTGGCATCGCAGCGGTTGTAAGCTCATCAAGGCTCTGATAGCCAAGCGCATCCAGCATGTGAGCAACACCGGATTCGCGTGGGCCCAGATGGCGATGAGCGAAGTTGGCAAGTTCGTAGACAGCCATGGGATCTCCTTGGGAGTGGATAATGTACATCCTTTAGATCCCTCCCCATCTGTTGTTGACCTGAGAGTTTTCCCGTATCCTGGTTGCCCCGTCGGTGAGCTGCGAAATCAGCTACTTTCCAGATTGGCCTGTAGTAAGCGGTATGGGTACCTGAGAGTTTCCTGGGGAGGAAGTTGCACCGTCGGTGCCCAAGTTGGCTGGGCTCTCCCGCTTGCTATGCGCGGCCATATTCGATTATGTTTCGGGTCACAGTATAGCTGGAGCGCTACGATTTGAGAACTTTTACGTCGGCAAAACAATGTTTATCGCCGCTAGCGCCATTACGTCTTCCCGCTGCGCATCTCGAGTAAGAATTTATAGCGAAAATGACGACGCCAACTGCATTAGGCAGCAGACAAGCCCCAACAAAAGCATTGTTGGGGCTTGCACTGGCAGAATACAGAGTTTTACTAAACAGCCACTACTTCCACCGGGATATTATCTCGGGTGGCTTTGGAATAGGGGCACAGTTGGTGTGCCCGATCGACAAGTTGCTGAGCGGTTTCTTTATCAACATCTGGCACGGTAACCCTGAGTTTTACCGAAAGACCAAAGCTCTCGCCTTCTTTGCCAATACCGACTTCGCTATTGACCACAGATTTTGAGGTATCGATGCCCTGCTCTTTACCAGCCAATCCCAGAGCGCTTTGGAAACAGGCACCATAGCCGACAGCAAATAGCTGCTCAGGATTGGTACCGCCACCTGGTCCGCCCTGCTCTTTAGGAGTCCGGAGACTAACGTCGATCGATTTATCGTCGGTGGCGCCTCGACCGTCACGGCCACCAGTGATTTCTGCTTTGGCGGTATATGCAATATTTTCGGGTGTCTGCATCTGTCATCTCCTGTTCGTCGGAACAATCGTTACCGTAGACCAGTTGCCGCCTAAAGTGGACAACCTCCTTCTAGCATTGTCTTGTTTTGCAATGTTGTCTAGGGGTTTTCGGCGAGCACCCTGTTAGCTATACCAGCATTTAACGTCTTAGCCCTCCACCCGCTAACGGGTGGAGGGCTAAGTATTAGAGCTCAGAAGTGAAGGCGCTTAGTCTTCTTCGTCTTCAACTTGGTCGGCAACTAATGTTTCGGTGGTCAGTACCATTCCTGCAATGGAGCCAGCATTTGCCAGTGCGGAACGGGTCACCTTGACCGGATCGATAATACCGGCATCAACCAGGTTGCCGTAGTCACCAGTTGCAGCATTGTAGCCTTCATTTGGCTTCAGCTCGCTAACGCGGGAGACAACAACGGAACCGTCTTCACCAGCATTCAGTGCGATCCAACGGGTTGGCTGAACGATAGCGCGACGAACGACATCGACGCCTGCGCTTTGATCATCGGGTAGTTCTTTAAGTTCGGCAGCTTCATCGAGGGCGGAAGCAGCGTTAATCAGGGCAGTACCGCCGCCGGCAACGATGCCTTCTTCCAGAGCTGCGCGAGTAGAGGCAACGGCGTCTTCGATACGTCCCTTGCGCTCTTTAAGCTCTACCTCAGTTGCAGCACCGACTTTGATGACTGAGACGCCACCTGCCAGCTTGGCTAGGCGTTCTTGGAGTTTTTCACGGTCCCAATCAGAGTCGGTCGCTTCGATTTCAGAACGAATCTGAGCAACACGATCAGCAACATCTTGCGCTTCGCCGGCGCCATCAACAATGGTGGTGGCTTCTTTAGTAACCGTGACGCGACGTGCCGAGCCTAGAACTTCCAAGCCAACCTGGTCCAGTTTCATGCCCAAATCTTCAGAGACTACCTGGGCACCGGTGAGGGTGGCAATGTCTTGCAGCATGGCCTTACGACGGTCGCCAAAACCTGGTGCTTTGACGGCAACTGCATTGAGGGTACCGCGCAGCTTATTGACGACCAGGGTCGATAGTGCTTCGCCCTCAACGTCTTCGGCAATGATGAATAGTGGCTTCTTTTCTTGCAGTACTTGTTCCAGCAGCGGCAAGAAATCTTGGACGTTAGAAATCTTGGACTGAGTCAACAAAATGTATGGATCATCCAGCACGGCTTCTTGACGCTCTGCGTCAGTAACCATGTATGGCGACAAGTAGCCCTTGTCGAATTCCATACCTTCAGTGATTTCCAGCTCGGTATCGGTGGTCGAGGATTCTTCAACGGTAATCACTCCGTTGATACCTACGGTATCGAAGGCCTTGGCCAGTAATTCACCAATTTCTGATTCGCCGGAAGAAATAGCAGCAACGTGAGAAACGTTGTCACCCGATACTTCTACGGCGTTGTCCAAGAGACGCTGCTGCAGGACTTCCACAGCAGCTTCTACGCCTTTGCGGACTTCTCCGGGAGCAGCCCCGGCAGCGACCAAGCGCATACCTTCATTAACAAGAGCCTGGGCCAGGATCGTCGCGGTAGTGGTACCGTCACCGGCGATATCCTGGGTCTTGGTAGCAACCTCTTTTGCCAGCTGAGCACCCATGTTTTCGTATGGGTCTTCCAGCTCGACGTCACGAGCAATAGTGACACCGTCATTAGTGATACTTGGAGCACCCCAAGCTTTATCTAATACGACGTTACGGCCCTTAGGGCCAAGCGTAACTTTGACAGTGTCAGCCAGTTTGTCAACGCCGGACTGTAACGCACGGCGGGCGTCATCATTGAATATCAGCTGTTTAGCCAACTGTTCTCCTTAGTAATTGTTCTCGAAAAATAGGTACTGGTAATGCAGACTTATTTTTCGATGACGGCCAGCACGTCACGAGCGGACAGGACAAGGAATTCCTGGCCACTGTATTTGACTTCGGTGCCACCGTACTTGGAGAACAGCACTACATCGCCTTCAGCAACATCAACAGCAACGCGTTCGCCATTTTCTGCAACGCGACCCGGGCCGACTGCAACGACTTTTCCTTCTTGTGGTTTTTCTTGAGCGGTGTCTGGAATCACCAGGCCCGAAGCAGTGGTCTGCTCGGCGGCTAGTGGCTCGACTACGATACGGTCCTCAAGAGGCTTGATGGAGACAGCCATGAATCTCTCCTACTAAAGTAAAAGGTAACTATTGTTCATTTGCCGGGCAAGCCACCCGTCGTCGCGGGTGCCGGATGGCTGGAACCTAAAGGCTTTAGCACTCACGTGGTTCGTGTGCTAATCCCCAACTGTATTACCCGATTAGCACTTGGTCAAATAGAGTGCTAAATTCGGTCGGCTTGACTCATTACATAAGTAATTTATATATTTTAGTTATGCATTCTGCTGAGTCACATCCTACTGCCCCACCAGATTCGGACGGTTCCAGCAACGCTTCGTTGCGTCCACTGGCTAACCAGATGGTTGCGGCAGCCTCACGGTTCGCTCGTACAGCTACGCAGATTTCCGGGATCAGGATTTCTGCGGTCTCCATGCGTGCGCTGGCCTATATCGAACGTCACGGTCCACAACGCATCTCTCACCTGGCCAACTATGAATCCATTTCTCAACCTGCCATGACCACGGCGATCAACCGTCTGGCACAAGACGGCATGGTCGTTCGCCAGCCCGACCCTGTTGACGCTCGGGCCCACTTAGTGGCCCTGACTGATCAAGGTGATACCGCGCTACAAGAATATCGGCGACAAGTGGCAGCTATAGTCCAGCCCACATTCGACACGTTATCGGAGGCCGATCGCACGACTCTGGCACGTGCCGTGGAAATTTTAGAATCGCTGACCAACAAACTCACCGGATTCGAATAACGTTGGAAAGAAGATGATTCCTTGATGTCCAGTTCTCCTGCCGGACAGATTTTAAAACAACCCGCCAGCGTGTGGGCCATTACCTTTGCCACCGCAGCGTCGTTTATCGGTATTGGGCTCGTGTCGCCTATCCTGCCGACAATTGCCGAACAACTTGGAGCCACAGCATTTGAATCGATGCTGCTCTTTACCTCATACCTGCTGGTGACGGCTTTGACGATGTTCTTTGCCGGTTTCATTTCTACGCGCATCGGCGTCAAGGCCACTTTGGTAACCGGGCTGATCATTATCGTACTGTTCGCTAGTCTTGCAGGCTTATCCGACACCGTCGGTCAGGTTATCGGGTTACGCGCCGGCTGGGGTTTTGGCAACGCCATGTTTATGACTATGGCATTAGCCGGTATTGTCGGAGCAGCCAACGGCGGCTCTGCTGCGGCAATTATCCTTTATGAAGCCGCGCTCGGAGCCGGAATGGCTTTGGGACCGTTAGTGGGCGGGACACTTGGGTCAATATCATGGCGAGCACCATTTTTAGGCACTGCTCTAATGATGGGGCTGGCAGCCGCTACGGTAACAATTTTTGTTAAACCCGCAGACAAACCCAGTCCCGTTCCTCTCATGGCCGGCTTTAGCGCTCTTCGAGAGAAGCCTTTGCTATTATTAGCAGCCACGGCTTTATGTTATAATTTTAGTTTTATTTGCCTTCTGGCCTATGCTCCACATGCTTTAGCCGGAGCAGCTGCAGCTTCGGGGGCTAGCTACACCCCATTAACCTTAGGGACAGTATTTTTTGGCTGGGGCGTCTTATTAGCGATCTGTTCGCTGGCTCTTCCCGAGCCGATGATCGAACACTTTGGGCTAGTGCCAGCTATTCTGACAACCCTAGCCGCGATGGGCACCATGATGACGGTGCTGGCACTGAACACAAATAATCTCACCGTTGTGGTAATCGGCATTATTGCACTAGGCGGATTCCAAGGTATTGCCAATACCTTATTCACGCAGTCGGCCCTCAACGCTACGGCGTTGCCGCGGAACATCGCCTCATCATCATATTCGGGTTTTCGTTTCCTAGGCGGCGCGATCTTTCCGCTGCTATCAGCCCCGCTCATTGCACTGTGGGGCGCACCCGGCCCATTTTGGGGCAGCGTTATCGCACTCTGCGCGGCTGCTGTGCTGTTAATCTGTGGCTATCGGGTCCTGCCAGCGACCCAACGTCAGCGAGGCAGAATCTTTTCGCGTATTGCCACCAGCGCACCAGCTCACACGCACTAAACGAAACCGGTAGCCTGGTAGTCGTGTCTGATTCAACTGCTGCTGAACTTGCCGGTGTGCTCACCCCGGAGGGCTTCGAACTACTCAATCGGCTATGGCGTGAAGGCACCTATGCTTCCGCCGATACGCTTAAACTCGCTGAATCCCTGCGATCAGCCGGGTACCAGCCCGCTGTCGTAAATTCTGTATTGACTCAGCTGAAGCTACGAAGGCAAGCTGAAATCAAGTTCGGGCCCTTCGTCGATCAGATGCTGTTTACCGATGCCGGTCTGCAACAGGCCACTTCACTTCAGGTAGCAGCTCACCATGCGCGTCGTTTCAGTCGTGCCGGTGTCGATGAGGTTGTGGACCTGGGTGCGGGACTAGGTGCTGATGCCCTGGCTATAGCAGGTATCGACATTCCTGTCATCGCCGTAGAAATTGATGAAACTACCGCTGCAGCCACGACCATTAATCTTATGGCGTTTCCGCATGCAAAAGTTGAAGTAGCAGACGCGCTGGATTGGGTGCAGCACCATCCCGTTGATGTTGATATAACCCGTGGATACTGGTTAGATCCGGCTCGTCGGAAAACGTTGTCACACGGTACGGTCCGTATTTTTGATCCAGAGGCATTCTCGCCACCGCTATCTTTCGTGGAAGAACTCGCCGATGCAGGTTATGCCCTGGGGGTGAAACTCGGTCCGGCATTGGCTCACGATGTAATCCCCGAAACCGCTGAAGCACAGTGGGTCTCGCTGCACGGCAATATCGTAGAAGCAGTGCTGTGGTTCAATATGGCCCAACGCGCAGATGTTCGCCGATCTGCACTTATCATAGATAAGACAGGTACCGCCGAGCTGACTGCCACTACAGACTTTAACCAGTCGCCGCAGGTGCCAGTTGCCGGAGTAGACGGCGCAACTGGCTACCTCTACGAACCTAATGGTGCAGTAATCCGTGCCGGACTCATCACCGATTTAATGGTCACTCATTTTATGGCCGATGACCCCGCCGATGCCCGTGCCGGACGGCAACTGGATGAGCACATTGCCTATTTTTGCTCCGATGCATACCTAGCTACCCCATTTGCTACCGCTTATCGGATCGTTGAGGTGCTGCCGTATAAGGTTAAAACGCTACGACAATACCTCAAAGAGCATAATGTGACACGACTAGATATTAAAAAACGTGGCGTCGATGTAGCCCCCGAGGAATTGCGACGCACCTTGATGCAGGGCAGCAACTCGAAAAAAGCTACTGCCGGCGAACACACGACACTGGTGCTAACCCGGATCGGCGATGACCGCTATGCCATCGTTGTCGAGCCGATGGACTAACGTTAGAAATACACCGCCAGCGGGCCATCGACGTCGTCGATGATGCGCACCGAAGTACCAAAGATTTCACTGAGCACCGAGGATTTCATGGTGTCGGCACAGGCAGCGAAGTGTGTGACTTGGCCATCATTCATGGCCAAAATATTATCCGAGTACCGTGAAGCAAAGTTTATATCGTGCATCACGACAATCACGGTGCGGCCCAGTTCATCGGCTGCAGCACGCAGCTGGCGCATCATTTGTACCGAGTGGCTCATGTCCAGGTTATTTAACGGTTCATCAAGGAAAACGTATTCGGTATCCTGAGCTAGCACCATCGCAACATAAGCGCGCTGACGCTGCCCGCCGGAGAGTTCATCTAGGTACCGGTCTTGTAGTGCGGTCAGGTTTAAGAACTCTAGCGAAGCATTAATATGTTTCTCATCATCGATGGTGAGTCGACCATGCGAGTGTGGGTAGCGTCCAAAACCGATCAGCTGGCGCACCGTCAGGCGGGTAACGAAGTGGTTTTCTTGGCGTAGGATGGCTAGTTTTTTAGCGACGTCATTGGACTTCGCGTTAGCGACATCCAAGCCACCGACGGTAATTTTGCCAGAATCCGGGGTCAACAACCGACCCATCATGGTCAATACGGTAGATTTTCCTGCCCCGTTGGGACCAACCAGAGAAGTAATACCACCGGAAGGGATTTCAAGATCGATGGGACCAATGGTGGTTTCGCCCGAATAGGTTTTCGTGACGTTTTCTAGGGTAATCATAGCCGCCCCTTCCGCATGATAACGATTAGAAATACTAGCCCACCGATGAGCTCAACAATGACAGTAACCGCACCCTGAGCGTAAAATATATGCCGCAAGACAAAATATGCGCCGGTCAGCAAAACAAATCCGAGCAAAAACGCTATTGGAAAGATTGCCCGATGGCTATATGTATCGGCGATGGAATAGGCCATGGTTGCTACTAGGAAGCCAAGAAACGTCATGGGTCCGACAAGTGACGTAGTCATAGCCATCAAAATAGAAACGGCCACGAGCACTTTGATGGTTTCCCGCCGGTGATCCAGTCCTAGGCTAGTTGATACGGCTGATCCCAGTGATAAGGCATCAAGGCGGCGAGAATGAAAGATGAGCCAGCACACCACGGCGGCCACAATCGGAATCGCGTAGGGCAGATACTGCGTGTTGGCATTCGAAATATTTCCCATCAGCCGTGCTGTAAGGATGTCGAATTCGTTGGGGTCTAGCATGCGCTGCATAAAGGTGGTTAGCGAGGCTAGACCAGCCCCCATGACCACACCAACAAGCAGCATGGTGTGCACGTTGGTGAATTTGGAACTTAGCAGCCACGAATATAGCAGCGTGGCAAACGCGACCATGACGATGACTTGGAAAAAATATGAAGCGATCCCGCGCGTGACCGTTGCGCCTGCGGCGCCCAGGATGAACACCGCAGCAGTATTAATCAACCCGTAGAGCGCTTCAAAGCCCAAAATTGAAGGCGTCACAATGCGGTTGAAAGTGACGGTATGAAAGGCCACGGTGGCAAAAGCATGGGCGGCTGCAACCACCGCCATTACCACGATCGAAGACACGCGTGACTGGGCGATTTTCCAAAATCCGTCGGTACCCAACGGCATGGGATTATCAAAGGTAATATTGGCCACCACCAGGCTGATGGCAACCACGATCAGCGCGACCAGGCAGATGAGCCAGCGTCGCCGGTGTTTAGCGTCGACAAATGTGGTGGTTGATGTCGCTGTGACGGGAGCTGTCTTAACCACGGCGCCCCCTTCGCACGATCAGATAGACAAATACCGTAGCGCCCAGCACCCCGAGGATCATCGAAACTGGGATTTCAAACGGCATGATAATGGTCCGGCCAATGATATCGGTCAGGGTTATCACCACAATGCCTACCATTACCACCCAGGGCAGGTTTGTTCTAAGGTTATCCCCGCGGAACATCGAAACTATATTGGGCACGACCAGCCCCAAAAATGGTAGCGAGCCCACAACGACGGATACAACACCGGTGGTGACGGCCACGATCAGAATGCCGGTTAACACCACTGCCCGATAATTTAGGCCCACAGAGGTGGCGATCTCTTCGCCGAGTCCTGCCACAGTAAAACGGTCAGCAATAAAGTATACGACCACAGTCATCGCTGCCACGATCCATAGGAGCTCATACCGGCCCCGGGTCACGCCGGTAAAGGAGCCAGCAAACCAGATGCCTAGATTTTGCAGCATATCGGTTTGTAGTGCCACAAATGTCGATACCGACCCCACCACAGCACCCAACATCAAACCGACAATGGGGACAACAAGCGATGATTTCAAGGCCACGCGTTGCAGGAAAGCAAAAAATATTAGCGTTCCCACAAGGGAAAAAACAATGGCCACAATCATACGCAGTAATAGTGATGGTTGTGGCACGACAACGTAGGTCAGAATCAGTCCGAGACCAGCCCATTCGATAGTTCCTGTGGTTGAAGGTTCTACGAATCGGTTTTGTGTCATCAATTGCATGATCAGTCCGACCACAGCCATTGAGGCCCCAGACAGAATCAGTGCGATAGTGCGCGGAACGCGAGTTACAAAAAACATGTCGCGGCCGCCCTCGGAGCTGAGGTCATATACTCCGATAAATAATGACGCCGTGACCAGGCTGAGGGTAACCATCAGCCCGATCAACAGCGGCCATATGCGTGACCATTTTCCAGGTCTCTTCGGGGCACCGGCAGACGTAACGAGCCCACCAGGGCGAGGATGAGAAATTTTAGTCACGCAAAACCTTATTTACTTACTTTGACCATTCGTCAGCCAGGTCGTTGAGGACCGTGGTGTAGTTTTGGATATCTTCAGCCAAGTAGAAATCAGCTGGCATGTAGTACACATTATCGTTTTCTACGGCCGGTACATCCTGCAGCGCTTCTGATTCTTCAATGAGTTCTTTTGCCCCAGATGAAGTACCGTCACCAACAGCTGCGTCACGGTCCATCACGATCAAATACTCTGGGTTGGCATCTGCGATTGCCTCAACAGAAATATCATCACCTTGATGATCTGACGAGCCCTCATCATCTAAGGCAGGAGTAAGATCCAAGATATCGTACAGGGGGCCAACAGCACGACCGGTCGTAGGTGCAGCATAGTTAATATCCCCACCGGAAGTGACCAGACCACTAACGGTCATATCTGAATCATATGCCTCTTGAGCACGGTCTAATGCTTCATCAAATTCGGAGATAAGCGCATCTGCGTCATCCTCGCGATCGAACACCTCGCCTAGCAGAGAAATCTGGTCACGAAATTCCTGATCGATTTCTCCAGTTTCTGTTTCTATGTTGGTATCAACAATTGGAACGTTGTCATCGATGGCTTTGGCAATATCTGCGCCGTGTTGACTAAAACGTTGACCATTGAGCACTAGATCGGGCTCGGCTGCGGTAACCATTTCCATATCGGGTTCACGGTGATTTCCGATATTTAGAATGTCGTCGTTATCAGTATATTTTTTAGTCTCTTCCATGCCATCGTCCATCAGATCCACCGGGGCAGCTGATAGGTCAATGTCCCAGTCGGCCAGAGTGCGGAATATCCGGTTATCGGTCGCAATAACAGAACTAGGATCCGCTGGCACTTCATGGGTGTCGCCAGCCATATCGGTCACTTCAACAGCGGAATCACTGTCGCTAGCGGTATCGGCATTTTCAGCATCAGCTGATCCACAGGCGTTCAATCCTAGGGCCCCTACGGCAATCAAGGCAGCCAAACCGGTGCGGTTGAGTCCAAGCTTTTTCACGTTTCGTCTCCAAATGACAAAGTAAAACAACAGAATAACATGCTTACGTACTTAGGTAAACCTAAGCTAACGGAGAACAGTTTAGCCATCCTTTGCGAATTAGCGCAAGGGAGCGTGATGTTATTCAGCTCACATTGACACTTCGTGGCCTGTCTTTGAGCCATTGGACATGTCCCGTTACGTCACGTCTTTGTTAGCGTTCATTGATGTTGCGCGTGACACGATCAGCACCTGCAGACTTGCTCCATGGGTTATTTCACTAGCATTTATCAGCCAGCGTGGTCTTCGCCTTTCGGGCTTACGGTCCGATATACAACTACAAGGCGACATAAACACGACGCAAAAGGTTAGAGAACACCCAGTGCCGTCACCGCCCGGTACCATGAGTTGGACCCCCGAAAGATGGAGGCAATAGCGTGCGCCTGGAGTTTACGAAGTCTGCCCAGTCGTCAATTGGCATTGAGTGGGAACTCGGTCTTGTTGACACAACTACCGGGCAGCTGGCCAATGTTGGCAAAGATATTTTGGCCAAACTTGAACCCCCCAACGACGCACCATATAAGGTCGTTGACGAGTTTATGCTCAACACCTTAGAGCTAGTAACCGGTGTATGTAGCCGCGTAGATGAAGGGCTCGATCAGCTAGCTACAGCTGGCACTCAATTATTAGATGTGCTGACAGATGAACGGTTGGGCCTGTATTCCCAGGGCACACATCCTTTTGCCGACGCTTTGGATGAGCCAATTTCGTCCCACATTCGATATCAAAAAATGTTGGACCGCACCCAATATTGGGGACAACAAATGTTGATCTATGGCGTGCACGCCCACATTGGTTTGGACCACGTTGCCAAAGCGATGCCGGCAGTCAACCAGTTAATCAAGCATTATCCACATCTATTGGCGTTGAGCGCCTCCAGCCCTTTTTGGAAGGGCTATGACACCGGCTATGTTTCGCAGCGTACACTGGTGTTTCAGCAACTCCCGACGTCAGGGTTACCGTTTCAGTTTCATAATTGGACCGAGTATGAGTCCATCATTACTGATTTATTGCGTGTAGGTGTAGTCGATGATGTCACTGAAGTGCGTTGGGATATTCGACCGGTACCTCGATTTGGCACCATTGAACAGCGGGCCTGTGACGGGGTGGCGACGTTGCGTCAGGTTGGGGCAATTACGGCTTTAACCCAATGTCTCGTTCACGAGGTTGTTGGTTCTGATCCCGATCAGCAGGTCGAGATTTTGCCTCCGTGGTATGTTCAAGAAAATAAGTGGCGCGCCGCCCGATATGGCCTCGATGCTACTGTCATTGTTGATTCCGCAGGCACCGAGTTACCCGTCAAACAAGATCTTGAACGCGTGCTGAATCGGTTGGAACCAATTGCCGATGAGCTTGGGTGCTCCCGGGAGTTGTCATGGGTCAGCGAAATGCTCAAAGAGGGTACTCTGGCTGCCCAGCAGCGCGAGAAGATGGGTTCACACTTTGGCGCCAAAGTGGACCGCGATAAGCTCAAAGCCCTGGTTTTGGATTCCGCTAGCGAAACTGCAGCCTCAATTCGGAACTGGTAGGCCACCCACAACGCTGGTCGTTATTAGACCGAGACGAGACTCACCTGTTGGGTTGGGTTTGCTGAAAAATCCAGTCCGGAGACGTCCACATCGGCTGCTACCAATTGCGCGCCCAAAGCTGCGACCATGGCGCCATTATCAGTGCACAAGTTTATCGGTGGGATGGTCAAGCCGATACCGGCCGCCGCCGTCCGTACGGTAAGCAACTCGCGCAACCGAGAATTAGCCGCCACTCCCCCGCCAAGCAAAATATGGTCGATATTATGTTCGGTGGCCGCTAGCACCGCCTTTTTGGTAATAACATCAGCCACAGCCTCCTGGAAGGAGGCCGCAATATCATCTGCCGGGATGTCCATGCCTCGAACTTCAAATTGCTCTACCGCTCGCGAAACAGCCGTTTTCACTCCGGAAAACGACCAATTATATCGATCTTTAGCTGGTGTCTCGCGACTCCCCATGTTCTTCGGGGCTGTCAGTCCGCGGGGAAAGGTGAAAGCTTGCGGATTACCCTGACGAGCCATCTTGTCGATAACTGGGCCGCCGGGGTAACCGGCCCCAATCAGCCGGGCGACTTTGTCGTAGGCTTCACCTGCGGCGTCATCAATGGTGCTGCCTAATAATTCCACGTCCGAGGTGATTGACCTAATTTTCAACATTTCAGTGTGCCCGCCCGAGACCAGCAAAGCACCTAGTTGCTTCACCCTGGATAGGTCGGTACCAACGGCGTCAAGATATCCCACTGCGATGTGAGCAATTAGATGGTTGATGCCGTATAGCGGTTTGCCAGTGGCCACCGACAGCGCTTTTGCTCCGGCAACTCCCACCATCAAAGCCCCGGCCAGACCTGGACCGGCAGTAACAGCAATGGCATCAATATCCTCAAGGTTTATCTCAGCTTCTTGAAGTGCCGCATCCAAAACTGGCCAAAATTCTGTGACATGGGCACGCGCGGCGATTTCGGGAATTACCCCGCCGAAGGCAACGTGCTGGTCCATCGAGGAGGCTACCTGGTGGGCCAGTAGTTTGGTGCCGGCAACGATGCCGATGCCGGTTTCGTCGCATGAGGTTTCGATGCCTACAACGATGGGGGCTGTCACGTTACTCCTTGGTGGATAGATTGGCGGCCGATGATGCGCCGGGTTCGCGGAGGCGTTTGCGCATGACCCAAGCATCTATACCCATCGGATAATATCGCGGACGGGTGTGGATGTGGTCAAATCCGTTAGCAGCATAAAGTCGTTGTGCCACCGTATTGTCGGCACGCACTTCTAACAGCATATCCTGGGCACCAAGCGCATAGGCGGTACGAATCAGCCAAGTCAGTAGCGCGGCGCCAAGCCGTTTACCGGTATGGTCCGGGTGGATGCCAATTGTGGTGATGTCAGCAAATGGCGGACCATATGCTAACCCGCAGAAGCCGACCACGGTGTCGTGGTAAGTGATGAGCTGGTAGTAGCTGTGCGGGTTAGAGCGGTTCGATGCGGCAAATTCGGCTTGAAAAATTTGGGCAGACCACCGGTCTGGACCAAACACGAGCGCATCCAGTGCTACAACGGTGTCAATGTCTTGGGCTGTCCAGTTCCGTTGGAGATATCCGGGCGGCAGTGCTACGGGGTCAGGCAGTGTCATGAGCGCAGTTGCTTGGGGATTTTTGCGTCGTGGCCGCGCAAGTACTGTGGTTCCACAGGTTGCAGACCTCGGCCGCGTCGTAGTGCCAGCGTGCCGTAGGTGGCAATATCACTGGCTTCAGGCACGGCGTTGGTAAAACCGGTCATGCCGTATAGGGCTTCCGGGTAGAGTCCGGCACCGGCCCCATAGACAGGCAGTTCAGTGACTTCTGCGGCAGGGGTAACAAATGGTCCGTGGAGGCGCTGTGGTTGGCCACCAATATTTTCGTAGTGGGCCCAGTAGACTTCTTTTCTACGGGCGTCAGTGGCCACAATAAATTCTTGTGCACCGCTGCGAAAAGCGTCAGCCCCTACCCGGTGAGCCAGCCCATCTAAACTGAGCACTCCATGTACGGGGATCTTCCAAGTATGGGCCAGGGTTTGTGCGGTGATAATACCGGCTCGTAACCCGGTAAACGGCCCGGGACCGACTCCGATGAAAATACCGTCTAACGTCTTGGGAGCACTTGGGTCCAGGCCTGCTTGTGCAAGTACATCGGCAATAAATCCTGCTAGGACTTCTGAATGGTTGCGGTTAGAGTCCGTTGCCCGGTGCGCTATTACTTCGTCATCGCGGATTATGGCGGCTGATGCAGTAGCCGATGTGTCAAGGCCGAGATACATGTGGCTCATGCTATGGTAATTCCTTCCCAGCGGGGACCGTACCCGGTGATGACAGCGGTGCGGTGTTCATCGACATCGGTGTCGGAGAAGTCGGTAAGCAGCTGATCAGATGCCACACCGGGCCGCTGGAGTTCAATGTCTAGGTGTGAGGTGGCGAGCGCCTCTGCCATGCTGCGTCCCCATTCGATGACGACTACGGAATTGTCCAATGAGGTTTCTAAATCCAGGCTGGTCAGTTCATCTTTGTTTGTCAGTCGGTAGGCATCAACGTGTACCAGATTGAGCCCGTTACCGGGATGCTCATGGTGCCGGGCCAGTACGAAAGTCGGTGAGGTGATGTGAGCTTCGATGCCAAGCCCATGGGCAAGACCCTGGGTGAAGGTGGTCTTGCCAGCACCAAGGTCGCCGGTGAGAAGGATGACGTCGCCGGGGCCAAGTAGGCGGGCTACAGCCATAGCAAATTGCTGTGTGGCCGCCAGGTCGGCCAGGTGCAGGGTTTGTCTCATGGTTACACCCATTGCTTGTGGACTCGGGGGACCCGCGATCCGATGCGGGTAACCAGTTCATAATTGATGGTGCCAGCTGCTTGTGCCCAGGCGTCGGCGGCGATCCCGGAGGCTGAACCAAATAATTCGACTTGCGAACCTACCGGTGCGGTGGTTTCGTCATCGCGACTAGTGTGTAAATCTACGACAAATTGGTCCATGGCGATCCGGCCGTTGACCTGATAATAGTTGCCATGGATCCATACCGGTGCACCCTCAGCACTGCGGGGCACGCCGTCAGCGTAACCAACAGGAATCAATGCGAGACGGGTGGGTGTTTCACAGCGGTAAGCATACCCATATGACACACCGGTGCCTTCATTGGCCGGTTTGTTGTGGGCTACTGTGGTACCCAAACTCATGACAGGGCGCAGCCCCAGCTCTTCAGCGGCGCGGTCAGCAAATGGGCTCAGCCCGTAGATTGCCACTCCAGCGCGCACCATATCTAAGTGGGTGTCGGGACGTGATAGCAGGGCCGGTGAGTTGGCTACGTGGCGCACATCTACGGTGAGCCCGTGTTTGCGTGCGGTTTCTACCGCTTCGTGGTAGTTGCGAAGTTGTTCATCGACTGCCGATTCGCCTACCGGGTCATCTGCGACGGCGAAGTGGGTGAAGACCCCCACGACGCGAACAAGACCAGATTGTTGAAGTTCGGCCGCCCGGCGGCAAAGAGCATCCCAAACTTCAGGGACGGCTCCGTTACGGGATAGTCCGGTGTCTATTTTGAGATGGACTCGGGCAGGCAGCCCAGCTGTGCGCGCAGCTTCGGCGACTGCTTCGATTTCAGGGCCTGAGACGCCCAAATCAATATTATGTGCCACCGCGGCGTCAAAGGGAGTATTGATGGTGTGCAGCCACGCCAGTAGCGGGGCGGTAATGCCCGCTTCACGCAGTGCGAGTGCTTCTCGGACATGTGCAGTACCCAACCAGGTGGCTCCGGCAGCAACAGCGGTCTGAGCCACTTCTATTGCCCCGTGCCCGTAGGCGTCTGCTTTGACCACTGCCATTACCTGAGCTGGTTTAACCCATTTGGCGATCATATTGATGTTATGGGCCAGTGCCGAGTGATCTATTGTCGCCCAGCGCTCTGGTTCTGCAGTCCAACTATTAGCCATGATGTGGCCTATTATTCCAGACCTGTGGGGATTCTGCTGGGTAACACGGGGATTAGGATGAAGCTCCGGCATGCTGTTTAGCTTTACGTATATAGGTTTGCAGGGTAGATACTACGACGCCGCCATCGGCCGCCGCCAGTTCACCGGCTAGTGAGTGTAACTGCACCCCGGCTACTAGCGCCGTAAATAGTTGGTCTGGCAGGTCCGCAGCAGTACTGTCAAGCGTGGACATCGCGGCACCCAGCATCCCAGAAAGAGAGTCTCCGGTACCAGCTGTGGCCAATTGCGAGGTAGTGGCCGAATGAACGCTGTGTAAACCACACGGTGATAGCACAAAGGTGTCCGCGGATTTCAATACGATCCAGACACCAAACCGTTGTGCAAACGCTGCGGCTTGTTCAACTGTTGGCTGTTCTGCAAGGTCGGGGGCCAATCGTTGGGTAAGTTTATGCATTTCCCCGGTATGCGGGGTCAGCACAAACGCCGGGATCGACTCGGAGAATACATGCTGATCTAAAATTTCTAGTCCGGATGCGTCCACTAGAAGCGGCAGGTTGCGCTGTATCGCAGTTTGTATGGCGGTTGCAGCAATGTCATTACCGCGCACCGTACCGCCCAGCCCCGGTCCGACCACGACTGCAGTGGCTTTTTCGTTCACGTGATCTTCGATGACGACCTGCGGGTTAGCGTCTAGTACCTTATCGGATACTGCTTTGCCTCTTGGTGGTTGAGCCAGCAGACTGATATATCCGACTCCGGTGGCTGCTGCAGCATTGACAACTAGTACCGCTGCCCCCGGATACTCCGGTGAGCCAGCTACTATCGATAAAACCCCGCGAGAATATTTATGCGCGTCCCAGCGCGGTGCACCAAAAACCGTTTGGATATCACTCTGCTCAGCGACCCACCACGGATCCGAAACGGCCTGCAATTCAGAGCTAATGCCGATATCAACAACAACGACTTCACCGGTATGTTGTCTTCCCTCTCCCATGCACAATCCCAGCTTGGCGGTACCAAAGGTCACGGTCAGGTCGGCTGCCAGAGCTTGGCCAGGAATTTCTCCCGTATCTGAATTGACACCAGAAGGAATATCGCAAGCAATCAGCCCGGCGGTTTCAGGGATGACTAGGTTGTGATCAGCAAGATAACCGGGCAGATTGAAACTTCCACGAAACCCGGTACCAAAAACGCCATCGATAACGGCATCTGTAGCAGGGTCGATGGTTGTCACCACCCGACCCCCGGCCCGCTGAAAGGCCTCCATAGCTTCGGTATGCAAGGCATCAGCACTGGTATTAACCGGGACTGCGAAGACGGCTACACCTCGCTGCGCTAGAAAACTCAACGCCCACAACGTATCGCCGCCATTTTTGCCTTTGCCGATAAGCCCCAATACGCGCCGACCATATACACCGCCATGAGACTTCAACCAGTCAAGCGTGTGTTGCGCTAACCCCCAAGCGGCTTTGCGCATCAGTTGCCGGTCCCAGCCGGCATCCACCAACGTTGCTTCGGTTTCGCGCACCTGAGTTCCGGTATAGATAGGTAACATTATCCCTCAGCAATCACCATGGCGGTAGCCCAACCGCCGTCGTGAGATAAAGAAAGGTGCCAGCGACGGACACCTTTGGCCTCTGCAATATCGGCGATCGTGCCCGTGACGACAACATAGGGCGCGCCTGAAGGTTCACGACCGATTTGGCAGTGCTGCCAATTCATCCCGGCCGGTGCAGACAGTGCTTTGGCCACGGCTTCTTTTGCCGCAAAACGAGCGGCCAAGGATTGTAGACTGAGCTCGCGTTCGGCTGGGGTAAACAACCGTTCACGCAATTTTGGAGTGCGCTCCAACTGCCGCTCGAATCGAGCCAAGTCAACCATGTCTACACCAACGCCAATGATCATGCTTGGTAGTCTACCTTTTCTTATCGCCCAGTTTGCGATGTTTTGATTCGTAACCGCGGATTTCGTTGCATTTATCCTAAGGCCTCCTCGATTGGCAGCAACCCGACAACCCACACCAAATCCGCTGGATTGCTGTCATATAGTAGGCAAAGACGCTGGGCAGTACTGCCCAGCAAAAATATGCCATGAGCGCTTGAACGTAACCGGTGTTGCGGGCCCGGTGGTGCTAACGGCTGGTCAGGGCGGGCCAACGGTCTCCTGTGAGGTTTTTGGTGGCAATGCGACTCGCCGATAGCTAAGCTGGCAGTCAATAATTGTCTGCCGACTCACCCCGTGAGCGATAATGATTAGGTGAATTTCCACATTAACGATGCGCCATACCCGAACCAGGGTGCTTCAGACTCCCCAGATACTCCAGTGAGTCCTGTTACCGAGCCCATCTCTTTTGTGGGTTCACCACCCGTGGAGCCGCAACATACGTATTCGCCATTTATTGAACTTGACCGATCCACCTGGTCAAGATTAGCGCATGAGCTAGAACAATCTTTCGACCAGTCTGATGTAGAACGTTTACGTGGCCTTGGCGATCGTCTTTCGCTGACCGAAGTCGCAGAAGTCTACCTGCCATTATCACGGCTGCTGAGTATCTATGTTGATGCTTCTGCCAAACTTCGAGAAGCATCAAATAAATTTCTTGGTGAAAGCACCCGACGAACCCCATTTGTAATCGGAGTGGCCGGCTCCGTGGCGGTGGGAAAATCCACTATTGCCCGCGTACTACAGGAGATGCTGCGACGTTGGCCGAATACTCCGCGGGTCGAGCTTGTCACTACAGATGGCTTCCTCTATCCCAACGCTGAGCTGCGTCGTCGGGGTCTCATGGACCGCAAAGGTTTTCCCGAATCTTTTGATCGGCGTCGGCTATTGCGTTTTGTCTCCGATGTAAAATCCGGCGTCCCTGAAGTTCGAGCCCCAATGTATTCGCATTTGACCTACGATATTGTGTCAAACCAACAGGTTGTGGTGCGCCGTCCAGATGTTTTGATCGTCGAAGGCCTCAACGTGCTAGCCCCGCCACGGCCACGATCCGATGGCACCACCGGGCTGTCAGTCTCAGATTTCTTCGACTATTCAATTTATGTGGATGCTAGTCACCAATCGGTGCGCAACTGGTATGTCAATCGTTTCATGGAGCTGCGTTCAGGTGCCTTTAGCCACCCTGATTCGTATTTCCACCGGTATGCTGACCTGACGGATGAACAGGCGATCGAAACCGCCACGAGTATTTGGGATCGCATTAATGGCCCAAACCTTGTGCAAAACGTACTGCCTACCCGCGGAAGAGCTAAGCTAGTATTAACCAAGAACGCAGATCATCATGTCAAACGCGTCTTGATGAGAAAGATTTAGCAATGCAGCGCCCCTTCAACGTCACGTTGACTGCTTCAGCAGTAACTTTGGCGTGTCTGGCAGCAGCCTTCTATGCTTCACCGGTTGTCATTGCAGAAAATATGGGACGCGAGATTCAATCCTATGCCCCTGTCAATGGCGGGTTCACCAGTCCTGCGGACGACGAGCTATCTGTGGGCGCTGATAGTACCGGCCAGGCACGTGAACAATCCACAATGGCCAATGACGGCACTTGGCAGACCATCGAATCTGAAATAGGTACACCAGAACAGGCACCCACCAAGGATGGTCCGACTCAAGACGCTACTGTCGACTCTGCCGCTAGCCCGCAGAACACTCTGGATCCAACCCCTGCTGAGACCCCGACGTCCCGTATCACTTCGGAACTGCCTTCCAACGACACGGATCGCGCTGAAACTGAAGCAACCGATACGGCATCGCCAACTACTGCACCAGACGACGAGGCCGAAGACGCCAACATTCCAGAGGACCTTGATTCACCAGATTCCACGACAGTAATCGTCAACAAAGCCCGACCGCTACCATCCGATTTTTCGCCTGATGATCTTGTGGAGCTACCGGACGAGCTAACAGTTGGTTCCCAACAGGTACGTGAGCGGGCAGCAGAGGCGACCGAAGAAATGTTCAAAGCTGCCGAAGATGACGGCGTTGAACTTCAGGTGGTGTCGTCTTATCGTTCATATGAATATCAGCAACGCATCTATGACAGCTATCTCGATCAATTCGGTGTCGATAATACCGATGCGATGTCAGCTCGGCCTGGCTATTCTGAACATCAAACTGGACTTGCCATGGATGTTGATACGCCAGACGGCGACAACACGTTAACCTCCTCTTTTGGTGACACCGAAGCAGGACAGTGGCTAGCTGATCATGCCCATGAATATGGTTTTGTCATCCGGTTTCCCAAGGACCAGGAAGATATTACGGGTTTTCAATATGAGCCTTGGCACTTGCGTTACTTCAGTGAACAATACGCGAGGCATGTTGCCAAGAATTCCGGGGTGGCAGAAACTGATTTTGGGTTAGAGCCAGCACCTGACTACGAGGATTAGTCCTAACATTCTAGCCACACCACCACCGCGGCCAGAACCATGCGTTTTATACTGTGAGCATGTTAAAAGGATTTCGAGACTTTCTGGTGCAAGGCAACGTGATGGACCTTGCCGTAGCAGTCATTATCGGTACCGCCTTTACCCAGGTCGTGACCGCTCTGACCGACTCCGTGCTTATGCCGTTCATCTCGGCACTTGTAGGTTCACCAAACTTTGATGAGTTCGCAAAGGTCACACTCAACGGCAATGAAATTGCCTTTGGCGTACTGTTGACAGCTATCGTCAACTTCCTGCTCATCGCAGCAGCCGTCTACTTCGCCATCGTTATGCCGATGAACAAAATCATCGAAATGCGTGGCAAACATGCCGAAGAAGAACCAACCGAAGATATCGCACTGTTGACAGAAATCCGTGATGCACTAGTCAACGACACTAAAGCCTAACCTATGCATGACTAAAAATATCACCCCATTCCCCGCTCGGTGACGCCGGGCGGGGAATTTTTATTCATCCACTCAGGAATCATCGGCTGCTGCATTTAGAGTAACTCCAGCAATCACGTCAGCCAGTGCTGCACGCCCCTCTGAGAACGATACCTGTTCCAGTACCAGAGCTCTTGCTATACGATCAGCTGCACCAAGAATACCCTGTACGGCAGCATCACTGATTTCACCGTGGCTAGCATATGGCGCAAGGGCTTTTTTACAGCGCGCACTAAAGGCAATATCGGCCTCATCGCGCAACGCTTCTAGCTCAACTGAACCAGACAAAGCCCCGCCCACGCCCGGCACTTCAGTACTTTCAATATCGATACAGTCGATATACGCATCTGCGATCACTCGAGAAATAGCCGACAAAGAGTTGTCAGCTGTTTCAAGCGCAGCATCCAAAGCTTCGTGAGTACGATTTTTGAACTCACGATACAACTCCACCAGGACAGCAGCCTTGGTTCCAAAGTGCTGATAGACCAACGGCTTGGTAACTCCTGCATCGTCAGCTAGCAGTGCAAGCGTTAGTGCATCACTACCATCTCTTCGGATAAAAGTACGCGCTGTATCAAGTAATTGCTCATGGCGGTCTTCATACGACATGCGCTGTCGAGTTCCACCTTCAATTTGACTCATGGCAATCCTCTCTTACATACTGTAAGCTACTAAACGTAAGTTACAGATGGTAACTTATTAAAACTCACTCTACTTGGACGACGCAGGAATCGCGAACTCCACTAACCACTGGCTAGAAGCACTCCCCCATGCAAGCAATTCAACTGGGACTCGATACCTTCGGGGATGTCACTTCAACTGCAGACGGCAAGGCACTCTCACCCGCAGAAACGCTCCGAGCAATCGTAAAAGAAGCCGTTCTCGCCGATGAAGTCGGTGTAGATGTCTTTGGTATAGGTGAACACCACCGGGCTGATTATGCTGTTTCAGCTCCAGACACAGTCCTAGCCGCCATTGGTGCAAGTACTAAGCAGATTCACGTTTCTAGTGCAGTCACAGTCCTGAGCTCTGAACACCCGGTTCGCGTATACGAACGCTTCGCCTCGCTGCAAGGGCTTACCTCGGGACGGGCTGAAATCGTTGTAGGTCGTGGCGCTTATACTGAATCATTTCCACTCTTTGGCTTATCGCTGGATCGTTATGAAGAACTTTTTGAAGACCGCCTCGATCTGTTTTCACATTTGCTCAGTGGCAAACCTGTCACCTGGAAAGGCACTACACGTTCGGCGTTGGAAAATCAGCGAGTCCATCCAGCACTCGATTCACCACTGCCGGCATGGGTCGCAATAGGAGGCAGCCCTCACTCAGTAGTCCGAGCGGCCAAATATGGTCTACCCGTGGTGTTTGCGATTATCGGAGGTGCGCCATCACGTATGGCACCGTTAGCAGATCTTTATCGCAAATCATTACAAGAATACGGCTACGACCCACAGCCTGTGGCGATACACTCCCCTGGTTATATTGCAGCCAGCGATGAGCAGGCCCGGGAAGAATTTTGGCCACACTACCGCGAGGTAATGGACCGGTTAGCCCATGAACGCGGCTTTAGCCCGATGACTCGGGACCGCTATGAAGCTGACGCAACCAACGGTGCACTCATGATCGGCTCCCAAATACTGTGGCACCTCGCATTGCTGATGCACTGCAGAGTATGGGAGCGACACGTTTCTCCATGAAGTATTCCAGCGGGCATATGCCACACGAGATGGCGCTGAAATCGATCGAACTTTATGGCACAGAAGTAGCACCGAGAGTGCGCGAACTTCTTCAGCCATAGTCCCACTACAACCAACCAAAACAATAACGCATCCGAAAGGCGACCGCATGACCAACTGTCTTGAAAGTCAACACGTCCTTGTGATTGGAGGAGCAAAATTTTTGGGCAAAGAAATTGTCCGGGCTGCTGCCAACCATGGTGCACACGTGATCATTGGTGCTCGAGATCAATCACAAGCTGAAACCGTAGCGCAGCAGTTGCCAGACGCCCAGGCTGTATATCTCGATATTGCCGATGAAAAGAGTATTCAGGCCGCTGCAGAAACGCTAGACAGCGTCGACCACGTGGTCATCACAGCTTCAGCGCACCATAATGTGCCCGTTGCTGACCTAGAAAAGGACGGCATTGCCGCAGCGTTTGATGCAAAAGTAGTAGGCCCAATGCTGGTGGCAAAACACTTTACTCCCCGCATGCCCGATACTGGATCCTTCCTATTATTCTCTGGTACAGCAGCCTGGAACCCATCTGTGGGAATGACAGTCATGGGCATCACCAACGGAGCAGTAGCCTTCACAGCCAGCCATCTAGCCCACGAACTTGCGCCCGTTCGCGTCAATGCGATCTCACCTGGCATTACAGATTCAGGTACATGGGACGCCATGGATGAACAATCACGACGTGGCCTCTATGACGCAGCTACAACGGGCAGCTTGGCTGGCAGGATTGGCACCCCACAGGACATTGCTGACGCGGCTATATGGCTGTTGAGTGCACCGTATGTATCAGGTGAAACCATCCATGTTGACGGTGGCACCAGAAACGCCTGACCATCGCAAAACCCAAAAAACAAAATCATTATTTATTAGGAGAATCATGTCGCGCATAGCAGTCATTTACTACTCATCAACCGGCGCAACCTACACCATCGCTCAAGCCTATGTTGAAGGCGCAACCGAAGCCGGGGCAGAAGTACGTCTGCGCCGCGCTGCCGAGCTAGCCCCGCAGAGCGTGATCGACAGTAATGAAGCCTGGGCGGCACACCAGGATGAAACCAAACATATCGAGATCGCTACTCCTGCTGACCTGGCTTGGTCAGATGGATATATTCTGGGCGCCCCGACACGATTTGGCCAGCCAGCTTCACAGTTAAAACAGTTCATTGATACAACCAGTGGACCTTGGGTTGAAGGACAGCTAGCTGGTAAACCTGCCACAGTATTTACTTCTACTACAGAGCGCCATGGTGGCCAGGAAGCAACGCTGCTGTCGTTGCACCATACGTTATTCCACTGGGGTGCAACCATCTTACCTACTGGCTATGTGGATTATGCGCTGTCGCATGCTGCTGGAGGAAACCCCTACGGTGTAAGCGCCATCACCGGTGATGCTAAACCGGATGAGCACGTACTAGCACTAGCACGCTTCCAGGGACAACGCATGGCGAAATTTGCCAGCGTTATCGCATCCATGGAAATGGTTCCTGCATAAGTCGGTCGTATTATAAAAATAGCCATAGGGATGGGCCACCGATCACCGTCAGACGATCGCTGGCCCATCCCTAGTTAAAGACTATATTCCCGGAATACAGGGCATCCAGTTATATTCTGGATTTTCACACTGCGGTATCGCCATCAGACCCACAGCAATGCCTGCGGCTATCAAACCAAGTAGGGTCAAGACGATAAAAACCATGAGTCGCCGAGAAC
This sequence comes from Candidatus Yaniella excrementigallinarum, assembly GCA_019113675.1. Classification (GTDB taxonomy): domain Bacteria; phylum Actinomycetota; class Actinomycetes; order Actinomycetales; family Micrococcaceae; genus Yaniella; species Yaniella excrementigallinarum. Next base: position 27,831 of record DXHA01000095.1, on the reverse strand, counting down.
GCAGATTCTCCGGCAGGTCTGACGACACGTCTCGCGGATCGTGACCGGCTAAGACATTGGCTTCACGATGAAATTCATCGACGTCCCGCTCATAATATCCCGTTGACTCGCGGTCGTTATCAAAGGATGACCCAGAACGTGAGTGTGTCACAGGGCTAGGTTCTCAGCAACAACGTCAGCCAGGCGCCGGGCATTATGTTCTGCGGTTTGTTTGTCTGCGGCTTCAACCATGACGCGAACAACCGGTTCAGTACCTGATTGGCGTAGCAGTACTCTTCCAGTCTGACCAAGCTGTTGTTCGACTGCAGTAATATGTTTGTGAACTTCTGGATGACCATCCACAGCGGCCTTATCGACGTCTTTGACGTTAATAAGCACCTGCGGCAACCGTGTCATAACTCGAGCTAAATCAGTCAGACTCTGTTTTTTCTCGTTCATTCGTGCTGCAAGGTGTAGTCCGGTGAGGATGCCATCACCGGTTGTCGCCCAGTCAGCAAAGATTATATGTCCAGATTGTTCTCCACCCAGGGAATAGCCGTTGGTATCCATGGCTTCCAAAACATAGCGGTCCCCAACTTTGGTTTCTACGACTTTAATGTTTTGTTCCTGCATGGCAAGCTTCAACCCCAGGTTGCTCATAACTGTAACGACTAAAGTGTCGTCTTTAAGCGCGCCCTGTTCTTTAAGTGCCACAGCCATAATTGCCATGATCTGGTCGCCATCAATAATCGACCCATGATGGTCCACCGCCAAGAAACGGTCGGCGTCACCGTCCAAAGCCACGCCCAGGTCCGCGCCATGTTCCAAAACAGCAGCCTGAAGGTTTTCCATATGGGTGGAGCCATAGTTCTGGTTAATATTTAAACCATCAGGATCGGCACCGATAACTGCAACCTGGGCACCGGCATCAGCGAATACCTGTGGTGCCACACCAGCACCTGCTCCGTGAGCAGCGTCAATGACCACTTTTAGCCCATCCAAGCGGTTCGGCATGGACTTCAGCAGGTGGATAACGTAGCGGTCTTCGGCATCAGAAAACCGGCGCACACGCCCTACCTGGCCGCCAATTGGACGACGTGGCGCATGTTCCATTTGCGCGAGAATACGATCTTCCTGAGCGTCGGTTAGCTTTTCGCCGCCACGTGCCAAGAATTTAATACCGTTATCGGCAGCTGGATTATGCGATGCCGAAATCATGACACCAAAATCCGCTTGGATATCGTCGACCAGAAATGCCGCCGCAGGTGTCGGGAGCACTCCGGCATCATAAACATCGACGCCGGATGAAGCCAGTCCTGCCGCAACGGCCGCATTGATGAATTCCGACGAAATCCGGGGATCGCGCCCCACGACAGCCTTGGGACGGTGATCGCCAGCGTCTTCGTGGCCGAGGACAACAGCTGCCGCCTGGGAGAGTTTTGTTGCGAGTTCAACGGTGAGTTTTTCGTTGGCTACGCCTCGAACACCGTCAGTACCAAATAATTTTGACATTGTTATCGATTCTATGTGACCTGCGGACCCGCACCGCGAAATATCGCGACGGCTCCAATCTGCATGTTATCGGACTAGTGGGAAGCTCCCTCCAGAACCTTCCCCGGATTCACTCAGCACTGAAGCTGGTCCACAAATGAGTGGATCGGGATCATACACCACTGATGTATCTTTTCCAGGGTAAGGCAAAAGGTTGAGCACATGGCGCATGGACTCCAGGCGTGCCCGATGTTTGTCGTTGGATTTGACCACGGTCCACGGCGCATCCTTAGCGTCAGTGTAAAAGAACATAGCATCTTTGGCCTGAGTATATTGGTCCCATTTATCCAAGGAGGCCAAATCTGTCGGGGAAAGTTTCCAGCGTCTTAGCGGGTCTGTCTCACGGATGGCAAATCGGTTCCGCTGCTCTCGCTGGGAGACCGAAAACCATAACTTCGTCAAGTAGATACCGGAGTTAACCAGCATCCGTTCAAGATCAGGAGTATCCCGCATAAACTCCAAATATTGTTGGGGTGTGCAAAATCCCATCACACGTTCTACGCCTGCCCTGTTGTACCAGGACCTGTCCATCATTACGATTTCTCCGCCTGAAGGCAGGTGTTGAATATAGCGCTGAAAATACCATTGCGAGGATTCTTCCTCTGTTGGCTTTTCTAACGCCACAATGCGAGCGCCTCGGGGATTGAGAGGCTCATTAAAGCGTTTAATGGCCCCACCTTTACCAGCAGCGTCACGTCCCTCGAAAATGACCAAGACTTTCTGCCCGGTCTCCTTGACCCATAGCTGCATCTTGAGCATTTCTATCTGTAGTTGCCGCTTAGCTCGCTCATAGTCTTTTCGACCGAGCTTTGAACGATACGGATAGCCTTCACGCCAGGCGTCGGGATCCGGATTGAACCGACCACCGCTAAGTGCATCGGGGGTGTCCTGGTATACAGCCTCACCGGAAGAAACCGCGTCAGAAGGCCCCTGTTGTATTGTTTTATCATCAAAGCCCATTACGATCTCCCTACCAAAGACGACCGGCAGATTCTCATATTTTAGCTGGTTTCAAGTATACGGGCGGATTCCGCTTTTGTTGGGTGATACAGCGACGCTCAAAGCTACAGTCCACTGCGCTGTGGCAGATACATTAAAGAAGGTCTATCGGACGTTAGATGGAGTGATGAGATGAGAAACAGCAGGACAATTTTGTCGCTGCTCTTCGCCGCATTAGCAACATTCCTCGGCTTCTTTCTGGCAACACCGGCACTTGCCGATAGCGTTCCAGATGCTGAGGGCGGCAACCCAGAAGGTGACGTGTACTCAATCGGGACCGATACAACTTTCGCCCCGTTTGAATTTCGCGATGCTTCCGGAGAACTTGTTGGTATCGACATTGATCTGATGAAAGCAATTGCAGAAGACCAAGGATTCCAAGTCGAGTTCCACTCCATGGGGTTCAATGCGGCACTGCAGGCGCTATCTTCGGACCAAGTTGACGGCGTTATCGCTGGTGCTGGCATTACGCCTGAACGTGAAGAAACCTACGATTTTTCTGATTCGTATTTCACCGGTGAACTATCTATCGCTGCCAACGAGGGGTCGGGCATAGAGGGCTGGCAAGACCTTGAAGGAGAATCTGTAGCAGTAAAAACGGGCTCGCTGTCAGAAGACTGGGCTCGTGACATGCAACAGGATTACGACTTTGAGTTGAATGCCCTAGACCAGACCACCACCATGGTCGAATCGGTTAAGTCTGGACATGATGCAGCCCTGGTAGACGATTTGCCCATTATCGCCTACGGAATTCAGCAGGGCTCAGGCCTTGAGCTGGTATCTGAGCCTGAGCCGACCGGAGACTACGGGTTCATGGTCAATAAGGATAAGAACCCTGAATTATTAGAGATGTTCAATGAAGGTCTGGCCAATATCAAAGCATCCGGAGAATACGATGAAATCCTGGAGCAATATATTGGTGACCAAGATTCAGGGCCTGATGCATCCTCTTTCTGGGGCTTATTAACTACATCCATGCCAGCGCTGCTTATTGGCCTCAAAAACACCTTGCTGATCACCGGGATCTCGTTTGCCATTGCCATGGCTCTCGGGTTGCTGTTTGGATTTATGAAAGTCGCGTCCAATGCCCTGCTGCGCGGTTTTGCCACAGCATTCATAGCCGTATTCCGTGGGACACCGATTTTGGTATGGGCCTTCTTCTTTTACTTTGGTCTGCCGCAGCTGCTCGGGGTGCCGATTTCGATTTGGGTCGCCGGTGCCTTGACTCTTTCACTTAACGGTGGAGCATATATTGCCGAAATTGTGCGCGGTTCAATCCAGTCGGTGGATGCTGGACAAATGGAAGCTGCCCGGTCGTTAGCGTTGACGCATGGTCAAGCCATGCGCAGGGTCGTACTGCCTCAAGCCTTCAAGATGATGACGCCGTCGTTGATTAACCAGTTGATAATCATGCTGAAGGATTCCTCGTTGTTACTTGCTATTGGTTTTGGAGAGCTGCTGTACCAAGGTCAACAGATTTACGCGGCGAATTTCCGCACAACCGAGGTACTACTCATTGTTGGGGTTATCTATTTTGTCGCCGTCTGGCTACTTACCATGTTGGCTAACTTCGTAGATAGAAGGGTAAATAAATGACACATCCTGATACTTCCACTCTTCCATTGGCCACGGATGATGATGCCAATCTCATCCGGATCGAGGACTTGCATAAGAGTTTTGGAGATAACGAGGTACTCAGCGGCATCAACGCCGAAGTTAAAACTGGTGAGGTAGTCTGCGTCATCGGACCATCTGGATCCGGCAAATCCACGTTGTTGCGTTGCCTTAATGGATTAGAGACTATTACCGCGGGCAATATCTGGCTGGGCGGTTTCAACTTGTCCGATAAGGAGGTTGAACTCAACGAGGTACGTAAGCATGTCGGAATGGTGTTTCAACATTTTAATTTGTTTCCTCATATGAGTGTCCTAGACAACATCACACTCGCACCAATCCAGGTCAAGAAATATGCTCAGTCCCACGCCCGTCAGCAAGCACTGGAGTTGCTGAGTCGCGTTGGATTAGAAGATAAGGCAGATGTCCGGCCAGATGCTCTTTCGGGGGGTCAGAAACAGCGTGTAGCCATTGCTCGTGCCCTAGCAATGAACCCTGAGATTATGCTATTTGATGAGGCGACTTCGGCTCTAGATCCGGAAATGGTGGGGGAAGTTCTCGGGGTGATTCGTGGACTCGCAGAAGACGGCATGACCATGGTGTTAGTGACCCACGAGATGGGTTTTGCCCGCGAAGTAGCAGACCGCGTCGCGTTTATCGATAATGGCACCATCCAAGAAATTGGAGCCCCTGACAAAATCTTCGGCAACCCAGAAAGTACCCGACTTCAGGATTTCTTGTCTAAAGTGCTCTAGTGATTGTTCCGGTACTTGCCAGCAGCCCTGAGATCCTGGACAGGATTAAAACCGGCTGACAATAGTCGCCGGACTGCCCAATTAGCCCAAGCCGGTGCGGGATGCGTTACCATTTTGAGCGTATCGGGACTGACGGGTTTATCTAGAACTGCCCGTTCTCGGCTGAACGTGCGTAATGACCAAATACCGTGGTACTGCCCACTGCCCGAGTTCCCTACACCCCCGAAAGGCATATATGGTGTGGCTAATTGCAATAATGTGGCGTTAATAGCCACTCCGCCGGCTACCACATTAGGCAGCATGTAATCTTTAATATCTTGTGATTGGGTAAACAAATAAAACGCGAGTGGGTGCTCTCGGGCCGCGATCCGTTTGACTGCGTCATCGGCTCCAGTCACTTTGACGATAGGCAGTATCGGACCAAATAGCTCTCGCGACATCAACTCATCGTCGTCATTGACATTGGTAACAACAGTCGGGTCAATATGTCGCTTGGCTGGGTTGCTGTCCCCACCGTAGGCTATAGTGCCGCGGGTTTTGGCCAATAGTTCGGTCACTGCCCGGCAGTGGTCCGAGGTGATCATCTTTGGGTAATCCAGATTCGCTGCATGGTCGGTCCCAAATTGTCGGGTAATTTCCTCGATGATTGCCGAGGCCAGTTCGTCTGCTACGGCTTCGTGCGCATAGATATGGTTCGGGGCAACACAGGTTTGACCGGCATTGAGAAACTTACCCCAGACTATTCGGGATGCAGCAGTTGCTAGATCGGCGTCTGGGTGGACGTAAGCCGGGCACTGACCACCAAGCTCTAATGTGTATTCGATTAGGTGTGTGGAGCATGCTCGGGCGATTTTCTTGGCGACGGTGGATGAGCCGGTAAAAAATACGTAGTCAGGTTTGGCGTTAATCATTTCGTGGACGACGTCTGGTCCACCGGTAACTACCCGTACAGCATGCGGGTCTAGGTATTGTGGGATAAGCTCAGCTAGCACGGTCTCAGCTGCCGTGCCAATCTCGGAAGGTTTCAGTACTACGGTGTTGCCCGTTGCTACAGCGCCAGCAAGGGGCGACAGACCCAACATGATCGGGTAGTTCCACGGTGAAATAATTACCACGGTGCCCCGCGGCTCATGTTCGATTTTCGATTGAGCTGGCCACACGGCTAGCGGTGTTCTCACACGTTGGGGTTTGGCCCACTTTGCGGTGTGTTTGCGTAACCAACGGATCTCAGTTAGGACTTGACCAATTTCTGAGACCCAGGATTCGAACCCATTTTTGCCTAAGTCTTGGCTCAGTGCAGACTCCAGTAACGCAATGTTGTCTTCGATGAGCTGTTGGAGCGCCGCCAGTTGGCTCAACCGCCAGGTAGTACTACGCGTACGTCCTGTGGAATAGACCTGTTGTAGTTCGGCGATGGTTGTTGCACTCATGTTTCACTTCCTGGTTAGTGGCTCATCTTCGTGCTGTGTCTGGGTACCGTAGCCTCCCCCGCCTGCGGTCTGAATCGTGATGCCTTCACCATTGGACACGTCGAATCGCGTCATGGATTCTCGGGGGTCGTCACCTTCACGGCTGTGTCGGACCACTTTGCCAGGCGTGCCATCGTCTCCACCGTTGAGCCCCCACGGCGCGGTGATTACACGTGCGGTTCCGGCCACCACCTGGGCCTTGCCGCGGGTCAGGGTCAGCGTGCGGATAAGGCCATCACCACCGTGATATTGCCCAGCACCGCCTGTTGAAGTGGCAATACGGTACGCCTCAACCCGTAGCGGATACTCGCGTTCGATGACCTCGCAGGGTGTATTTCGAGTGTTTGTCATATGAGTATGAATCGCTGAGGCGCCGTTCTGATCTGGCATGGCTCCTTGTCCACCGCCGTAGGTTTCCACATATGAAAAGTATTGCTCGGTGGCATCGTCGTAACCGCCGATGGTCATAATTGCCATGGACCCCGACGACGCTGCGGGTACCCGATCAGCGGCAAATTCGTAAAACGCGCCTAGCAGCGCATCTACGATACGTTGAGACGTTTGTATATTGCCATTGGAGACCGGAGCTGGGAAGTTGACTGCAACCAACGAACCGGGCCTGGTAGAAACCTCGATGGGTTCCATCAGACCTGCGTTGGAAGGTAATGAAGGATCAGTGAGCAGTTTGATCACGTAGGCGACGCAGCCTTCGGTTAGCGCCCAAGAGCAGTTCACCGCTCCAGATACTTGGTCTGTCGTTTGAGTAAAATCAGCGGTCAGTTGGTCACCAGATACCGTGACTGTCACGGTGATAGCAAGTGGCGTCTCGTGAGTGCCATCATGTTCTAAATAGTCTGTAAATGTCCCTGTTCCATTCGGGAGTTGTTCGATGGCGGCTCGGGTACGCCGCTCAGCGTAGTCGACCAATGCCCTGGTGGAGACTTCGAATCGCTGGGTGCCCCATTCTTCAAGCAACTCGTGGATGCGACGCTCGCCAAGTCTATTGGCAGCGACTTGGGCCATAATATCCCCACGGGTTTTATCAGCCGTGCGAATATTGGTGAGCAGTACGGCCAGAAGTTCGTCATCTAGCTGCCCGGTTGAAAATAGTTTCACCGGCGGGACACGGATACCCTCTTGATATATTTCAGTGGCATGGGTAGCCATGGAACCTGGTGTTAGCCCACCAACATCGACGTGGTGAGCCATATTAGCTACCACCGCAATTAAGTTAGCTTGCCAAAATACCGGTGTTATCACGCACATATCTGGCAGATGCGACCCACCCAGGTAGGGGTTATTGGTAATTAGTACATCTCCTTCAGCCAGGTTTTCGGCGCCATAGGAGGCCAATACGTTTTTGATCAGCGTGGGCATCAGACCTAAATGCAGTGGAATGTGTTCTGCCTGAGAGATCAGCATGCCATCTGGCCCGTAAATGCCCGCCGAGCAGTCTCGTCTGTCTTTGATATTGGGTGAGTAACTAGTCTGAATCAGGGCGGTGCCGACTTCCTCGGAAATGGATTCCAGCCTGTTGCGCGCAACTTCAAGTTCTACTGGGTTCAGTGTTTCTTGCTTCATGACTGCTCCTGATCCGTAGTTTGCCGGATATGTAGAAAATCATAGGTGTCATTGGCAGCAATCTGGTCGGGTCGAATGTAGACGGTGGAGTCGAACTGTTCAATAATGGCAGGCCCCTCGATGACGGTTTCTGGCCCGAAAGCACTTCGGTCATAGATCGGCACTTCACGCCAGGTTTCTGCAATATAAACATCGCGGTATGTATCTGGCGTTACTTCGGAACTCATCATTGCAACGGATTCCAGTTCGCCGTGTTCGGGCTGCTGAGTCACAACCAACCGTGCAACCACGATTTCCATGCGTGCATCTGGGTCAGCGAAGCCATAGTTTTGTTCGTGAGTTTGTTCAAAGATCTCGCGTTGCCGTTGCCAGTCAGCATCCCAGGCGACGGTAAGTTCATATGATTGACCGATATATCGGGCATCTACTAATAGGTCGTAATGCGTTTCAGCATCCGGATCATCAAGCTGGGTGACAGCATGATCACGCATATTGTCGAAGGTATCTTGCAATCCGGTAAGGCCTTGGGCTGTATTGATTTCCACATTGGTGGAATAATCGTGCCGGACTGGCGCATCTAGCATGCCCACCGCTGATGCTATTCCTGGCCGCGGCGGGATTACTGCCGATTTCATATTGAGTTCTCTAGCCAAATCAGCGCCGTGTAGTGGTCCGGCCCCACCAAAGGCCATCAGATCGCAGGTGCGTAGATCGATACCGCGTTCTACCGAGACTTTGCGGATGCCTCGGGCCATGGTTGCCGTGATCACTTGCAGGATGCCCTCCGCCGTTTGTTCGGCGGTGAGCCCCATAGTCTCACCCCATTGGGTCATGGCTGTACGCGCAGCGTCGATATCCAGGCTAAATTCACCGCCCAGTAATTGGTCACCAAGCCGTCCGAGTACGGCATGGGCATCGGTTACCGTCAGTTGTTCTCCGCTCCGCTGATAACTAATCGGCCCGGGCACTGCTCCGGCGGAGTGTGGCCCAACCCGAAGTCCACCTCCAGAATCTAGCCAGGCAACTGACCCGCCACCGGCACCGATAGTGTGGACGTCGACAGAGGGTAACGTCAATGGTAGCCCGGCAATCTCAGAGGATAGTGTTTCATCGGGGACACCATCACGAATTAGGGCGATATCTGTTGAGGTCCCGCCAATATCAAATGACACTACCCGTGATAACCCCAAGTGTTTTGACCAGTTGGCGGCTCCCACTACTCCCCCGGCAAGCCCAGATAGTACGGTACGGGCCGGATACTCTGCTGCATCAGTTGGGTTCAATAAGCCTCCGGAAGACTGCATGATGCGCCATCTGGTAGTCACGCCTGTGGCAGTTAGGCCCTGTTCAAGACGCTGAATGTATCCGGAGATTTTTGGGGTGATAAAAGCATTAATGGCAGCGGTGGAGGTACGCTCATATTCACGCATTTCCGGGGCAATTGAGGTAGCCGCTACCACACGCTCTGCGACATCGGATTCTTCTAGGATTTCTACTGCCCGCTGTTCGTGCGCCGAGTTGGCGTAGGCGTTAATAAAGGAAACGACAATGACATCTAGTTCAAAATCTCCCAGTGTTTGAGCGGCTTGTTGTAATGCTGCTTCGTCAAGCTCTTCTACGATGTGACCATCAGCGTCCATGCGCTGTGGGACTTCAATAATATGTTGCCGTGCAATAAGTGGTTCGGGTCGGCGCTGGTGTTGGTCATAAATTGATGGTCTGGCTTGATGCGCGATGGCCAGGATGTCCCGGAACCCTTTGGTTGTGACCATCCCAACTCGGGCTCCATCTCGGGTGAGTACGGTGTTGGTGGCTACGGTACTGCCGTGCACAAATCTATTGAGTTCTGCCGGATCCCGTCCGACACGTTCTAGCCCACCTTGTACGCCTTCCAGCACCGCATCGTCAGGCGCTTCGGGCGTGGACGGTAATTTCCATACAGACAGTTTGCCGTCTGTGCCACGGACTGCCACATCTGTAAATGTTCCGCCGGTATCGACGGCCATGTGGAGTTGATCGTCGGATCGGCTCATAACTGTTGCGTCACCCCCCTTATCTGTTGCAGGTCGATCTTGTTGTATTCCGATCGTATCGTGGTCTGCGCCTCAGTTATATGGTGGCTTTGCGACAGTATGGTGGACTCGCGTTGTAGACGTTAAAAAAACATCCGCCAGCGAAATGCTGACGGATGTTTTGAAAACTGTAGGCGAATTAACGCTTCGAGTATTGTGGTGCTTTACGAGCCTTCTTGAGACCAGCCTTCTTGCGTTCTACGGCGCGGGCATCGCGAGTCAGGAAGCCTGCTTTTTTCAGCGGGCCACGATTATTCTCGCGGTCAATTTCGTTGAGTGCACGGGCAACGCCCAGGCGCACGGCGCCGGCTTGGCCGGAAGGTCCACCACCGTGAACCAACGCAACGACGTCGTATGCGCCGTTAAGCTCGAGAACACTAAATGGATCGTTAACTTCCTGCTGGTGCAGTTTATTCGGGAAGTATGAGTCAAGATCGCGACCATTGATTTTCCATTCCCCGGTGCCTGGGACCAGGCGAACGCGGGCAATGGCGCGCTTGCGACGACCAACAGCCTGACCGGACTGGGTCAGTGCTGGGCGTTCAGTAACTTCTTGAGTGGTAGGTGTAGCTTCAGATTCCGAGGTGTAGCTGGCCAGCTCCTGGTCCTCAGTGATCTCATTGACGTTTTCAGTCATGGGTTCTCCTTGAACTTAGAGTAGGACCCTACTGGGCAACCTGATCGATAATGAATTCTTTGGGCTGCTGTGCAGCATGTGGGTGTTCCGTGCCTTCGTAGACCTTGAGTTTTTTAATAACCTGGTCGGACAAGCGATTGGACGGCAACATGCCCTTAATAGCCTTCTCGACGGCGCGAACTGGGTTTTTCTCTAGCAGTTCAGCATAAGATGTCGAGGTGAGACCACCCGGGTAACCGGAGTGCCGGTAAGCATGTTTCTGTTCAAGTTTAGCGCCAGTCAACGCAACTTTGTCAGCATTGACTACGACGACGTAGTCGCCCATGTCCATATGAGGTGCAAAAGTGGGCTTGTGCTTGCCGCGCAGCAGCGTTGCCACCTGGCTGGCAAGGCGTCCTAGCACCACATCAGTGGCGTCAATGACGTGCCATTGACGATCAACGTCGTCTGGCGTGGGTGTAAACGTACGCACTATGTATTAGCCTTCGTGTGTCGGTGTTGGGTCAGCAAACGAACGCGTAGCCGTGAGAAATAACAACGCGACCTTGCTGTTAAGTTAACAGTGCAGGTCCGGTACACCAGGTGAGGGCTGGCGTGAAGCCGGGTCCGTTCTTCCCGGTGCGGCAACGACCCTTCGACGATGCAACTGCGTCGGATCCTGCTGCGCTTGCGATCCGGGAGGACACGCACAACAGCTACTCATATTACTACGGATTCAGATGCATCGCAAAACAGTGGATGTTGACCAATTCTACGCTAGAGTTGTGTTGGTCGAGCTTGGGTATACCGACCAGAAAGATCGTATCGTGGAATTACGTCAACTCGAATATTTCCTGGCCGTTGCCGAAGAACTTCACTTTGGTCGCGCTGCGGCGCGCCTAAATATCTCCCAGCCGCCGCTAACGGTACACATTAAACGGCTGGAAGAAGAGCTGGGTTTGACCCTGTTCGATAGAACATCTCGCCGGGTTTCGCTAACTCCCGAGGGTTCTCGGTTTCGAGATTTGATTCGGCCTATCCTGCAAGACCTTGACGAGGCCGTTGAGGATATTCGTGAAATTAAAGCCGGCCGTCGCGGCCGAGTTCGAGTCGGTTTTGTGTCTTCTGCAAGTTATGCTCTAATTCCCGCCGGTGTTCGCGATGTACGTACGCAACATCCCGGCATCCATTTGGAGCTCAACCCCATGGCTACCGGTGAACAAGTCGAAGCACTGTTGGAAAACCGGTTGGATATCGGCATCATGCGTGATGCACCCCTGCAAGCTGGACTGCAATTCACGACACTGCTTACGGAGCAAATGGTGGTCGTGGTACCTACCAACCACCAATTAGCTGCCCAAGACGAAGTGTCGCCTGCACACTTAGCCGAAGTGCCTTTGGTGCTATTCCCCTATCAATCGATGCCGGGTTATGTCACCAATATTATGGAGATTTTCCATCCTATCGGCCAGTCGCCTCGGATTGCCCAACGGGCGGTTAATCAAGAAAATGTCATGGGCTTAGTCGCCGCAGGCGTGGGCGCATCCATCTTGCCGGCCTCATTTTCTTCTTTTTCGTTCCCCGGTGTGGTCACCAAGCCGATCACTACACGCCCGACGACACGTCTTGAACTGGTCACAGACCAGCAGGAAGTCAGTGCCAATACAGCTGCGGTGGTCGCTGTCCTAAGTGCAGCTGCACAACGTATTAGTCGTGACCAAAACGCTGCTCATCACGTTTAGCCCGAGTTTGTCGTGCCCGTTGACCCAAGGCATCCTCATCGGGGTAGTCCACGCCGTGCAAAATTAGTCCGTGGGCCGGGGCGAGTACCATATTGGAGTCTCGCACGGGATGGAATAACCGGTCCCGCAACCATCCCGGTGGCCTAGTCCCATCCCCCACTTGCAGCAACGCGCCTACAAGATCCCGAACCATATGATGGCAAAATGCGTCTGCAGCCAGGTGCACAATAACTAGGTCACCGATAGTTTCCAGCTCAAAATTATGCAGGGTACGGATCGTGGTGGACCCGGGGCGAGGCTTGCAGAATGCACCGAAATCATGCAATCCAGTGAGCCCCTGTACTTCGGTAGCCATTCTGCCCGCCTCCACTGGTTTGCGATGATGATAGGTGAAGTGGCGGGTCAATGGGTCCGGTGTACCAATATTAATGCGGTACCGGTACCGTCTGCTCAATGGTGAAAACCGTGCATCGAATTCTCGCACTGTTTGTTGGGCACTCAGAATGCGGATGGCCCCAGATTCTTTGGCAAGCACACCGTTGAGCTTTGCTACCATTGCCTCTTCTGGCCGCCGGTCAGCAGCATTGCCAACAAGTTTGTGCCAGCGATGCTTGGCGATGTCGAAGTGAATGACCTGGTTTGCTGCGTGGACTCCAGCATCGGTACGTCCGGCGACGGTGACTGCTACTGGAAGTCGAAAAATGGTCGCCAGTCCGGCTTCTACGGTTTCTTGCACGGTAGGTAGACCTGGCTGGGTAGCCCAGCCATGATAGCTTGTCCCATCGTATGCTAAATCAATGCGAATCCGAAGTATCGTGTCGTCGTTCATGAAGATCCTGATCGTGCATTAAAAATATTCAAGCCCTGCACATAGGTACAGGGCTTGAATACTACGCGTAACGAAGACTTATTTGTCGTTCTCTTCAGCCTGGTCGGCTTCTTCAGTGACGTCTTCGGTTGCTACGGTATCTTCAGCCGCTTGGGCTGGTTGCTCATCGGTTGCAGCGTGTCCAGCTACGCCCTCGGCTTCACTAACAACGGCTTGCTTTGGCGAGACCGGTTCCATAACCAGTTCGATAACCGCCATTGGGGCGTTGTCGCCGGCACGGTTGCCGATCTTTGTGATGCGGGTATACCCGCCTTCACGGTTTGCCATGGCTGGGCCAATAACAGTGAACAGTTCGTGCACAACCGATTTGTTGGTGCGTGAGTTACCTGCAATAAGGCCTTGAACTTTACGACGAGCGGTGAGGTCACCCTGTTTTGCGAAGGTGACAAGGCGCTCAGCGTATGGCTGGAGACGTTTGGCCTTAGTCAGCGTGGTCTTGATGGACTTGTGCTCAAACAGGCTTAGCGACAGGTTAGCCAGCATGTGACGCTGGTGTGCCGGTCCGCCGCCCAGGCGCGGTCCTTTTGTTGGGGTTGGCATGAATACTCCTTGTATGACCTTCGGCTGCAGTGCCGAAGCATCAGTGGTTCAAATGACTTACAGTCCGTACTCGTCTGACTCCTGGGAGTCAAATGGCGAATCGAAGCTGCCGGGGCCGCCGTCTTTGAGTGACAGACCAAGGCCTACGAGTTTTTCTTTGACTTCATCAATGGACTTCGCGCCGAAGTTGCGGATATCCATCAGATCAGTCTCAGAACGTGCAACGAGTTCACCGACAGTGTTGATGCCTTCGCGCTTCAGACAGTTATAGGACCGTACGGTGAGTTCAAGGTCCTCAACCGGTAGTGCCAAGTCTGCTGCAACGGTGGTATCTACTGGCGATGGACCAACTTCAATACCTTCGGCTTCGACGTTGAGTTCACGAGCTAGACCAAACAACTCCACCAAAGTTGAACCCGCGGAGGCAAGCGCATCGCGCGGTGCCATGGACTCTTTGGTTTCAACATCAATGGTGAGCTTGTCAAAGTCGGTGCGCTGTTCAACACGAGTTGCATCAACCTTGAAAGTTACCACCATCACAGGCGAGTAAATCGAGTCGACCGGAATACGGCCAATCTCGGCGTCCGGGCTCTTGTTTTGTGCAGCGGTGACATAGCCACGGCCACGTTCAATGGTAAGTTCCATATCGAATTTACCATTCTCATTGAGGGTAGCAATATGCAGATCGGGGTTGTGCACCTCGACACCTGCCGGTGGGGTGATGTCTGCTGCCGTGACTACACCGGGGCCCTGCTTACGCAGGTACGCTACAACTGGTTCATCATGCTGCGATGATACCGACAGTTGCTTGACATTCAAGATGACCTCAGTGACGTCTTCTTTTACACCTTGGATGGTAGTGAACTCGTGAAGGACCTGGTCAATACGAACCGAGGTGACAGCGGCACCTGGGATCGATGACAGCAGGGTGCGACGCAGTGAGTTACCAAGCGTGTAGCCGAAGCCCGGTTCTAGTGGTTCGATGACGAACCGGGAACGGGTTTCCGAAACGGGTTCTTCAGTCAACGTGGGGCGCTGTGCAATGAGCACTGACATTTCCTTTCGGCGCGCTATCCGCCATTTGATGCGCGCAGTTGGGGGAAACGATGGAAATTAATTTCTTGGGGGATCTACAACCACAACACGACATGGCTGTTGTGTCCTGGCTGTAGGGGGGTGCTCAAAAGCCTTAGACGCGACGACGCTTTGCCGGGCGTGCACCGTTGTGTGCAACCGGGGTGACGTCCTGGATGGACCCGACTTCCAGGCCAGCAGCCTGCAGTGAACGGATCGCTGTTTCACGTCCGGAACCTGGTCCTTTGACGAAGACGTCAACTTTGCGTAGCCCATGTTCCTGGGCTCGTTTGGCAGCATGTTCAGCCGCGGTTTGAGCAGCAAACGGGGTAGATTTACGGGAACCTTTGAAGCCCATCTCTCCGGCTGATGCCCAGGAGATCACGCCACCGGTGGTGTCGGTGATGGAAACGATGGTGTTATTAAAGGTCGATTTGATGTGGGCTTGGCCCTGTGTAATGTTCTTCTTGGAGCGACGTCCCTTACGAGGGGCCGCACCGCGTGCCTTTGCCATAGAATGCTCTCCTACAAAAAGCTTGGATTGTCAGCGACTGAGCAAGACGGGAAGTACTTACTTCTTGCGTCCAGCAACAGTCTTCTTCGGGCCCTTACGGGTACGTGCGTTGTTTTTGGTGCGCTGACCGCGGACTGGCAGACCACGGCGGTGGCGCAGACCCTGGTAGGAGCCAATTTCAACTTTGCGACGAATATCTGCCGCAACTTCACGGCGGAGGTCACCTTCAACCCGAAGGTTGCCTTCGATGTAGTCGCGCAGTTTGACTAGTTCGTCATCCGAAAGATCTTTAACGCGCGTATTTGCGTCAATACCGGTTTCGTCCAAGACCTGGACCGAGCGGCTTTTGCCAACACCATAAATGTAGGTGAGAGCGATGACGACACGTTTTTCACGTGGAATATCAACGCCTGCTAGACGTGCCATATGGCCGTTCTCCTGTTCTTTATGACAAAGGTCTTCATCAACACGTCCTTGCCCGGGAGAGTCTCCGACTGACTAGTCCAGTGCTAGATGTGAAGAACTCGACACATCCAAGTCACTATTTCCGATCAGCGAGCAAGTCTTCGGCCTTTGTCTTGTCCGAAGGTTGAGTGTTTCCACTCTGTGTTGCTGTGGCCCCTATTTTGAGCCTATGTATCTCTGCGTTAGGACTTAGCCCTGACGCTGTTTGTGGCGTGGGTTAGTGCAGATCACCATGACGTTGCCGTGGCGGCGAATGACTTTGCAATCATCGCAGATCCGCTTCACGCTTGGCTGAACCTTCACTGGGTTCCTCCTTGAGCGTTCCAGAGGTGGATAATTTTATTTATAGCGGTAGACAATACGGCCTCGTTCGAGGTCATATGGGCTAAGCTCGACCACCACACGATCTTCAGGCAGGATGCGAATATAGTGTTGACGCATTTTGCCGGAAATAGTGGCGAGCACGACGTGGTCGTTATCTAACCGAACCCGAAACATTGCATTCGGCAATGCCTCCGAAACGGTTCCTTCAACTTCAATGACGCCTTCTTTTCTAGCCATGTCCTCCACAATCTGTTGTCTTTTGTTGCTGCAATACCGCACAACGATAGGCAACTACAAAAGCATGAGTTTATGCGCTGAGTTTGTCCTTGACCGTTTGGAATCGAGCATACCGATAAGCCGAAGGGCACAATCAGCCAAGGAACTATATTAGCGCACGTTTACAAATAATGCCAAATGGTGTTGACAGCGTCTTAGTTTTGTGGGATTGGCACTGGTGTGACTCCAAATCGTGCCAACTGGGAAGCTCCCCCATCAGGTGCGGTGATCACCCAAATGCCACGTTTATGTCGGGCAACGGAATGTTCCCACTGCGAGGCGGTTTTGCCGTCGATGGTAACTACAGTCCAATCATCTTCCAAGGTTTTGGTCTCAATGTCTCCGCGGACCAGCATCGGTTCGATAGCGAGGACCATGCCCGCCTTAACGCGGGGCCCACGCATACCCGAACGGAAGTTAAAAACATCTGGCGCCTGATGCATGGCTGTGCCAATACCGTGGCCAACGTAGTCTTCTAAAATGCCCAGTGGTTCACCATCTTGGGCTCGAACGTGATCTTCAATCGCGTTACCTATTTCGCCAACGTGTCTAGCTTTTGCAAAGGCAGCAATGCCTGCCCACATGGCGTCTTCCGTTATGGCCGAAAGCCGTTGATTAGCGGCAGATACATCGCCGACCAGTACCGTACGGGCTGAGTCTGAATGCCAGCCATCAATAACTGCTCCGGCGTCTACGGAGATAACGTCGCCATCTTCAAGTACGCGGTCCCCCGGGATGCCATGGACAACCTCGTCGTTGACAGAAGCACAGATGGTTGCAGGAAACCCGTAATAGCCTAAGAAGTTTGATGTGGCCCCGTGCTTGTCTAGTACGGCACGAAAGACCTGATCCAACTGGTGAGTAGTAACTCCTGGCTTTGCTGCCGCTACGACAGCGTCGAGTCCTTCATGCAAGACGAGCCCTGCCTGGTTCATTTTGGCTAGTTGGGCATTAGTTTTCAGTTCGATCTGACGTGACATGTGTTGTTTGTACCTTTTACAACCCCGTTGGGTCACGCCGTGTATGTAGTGGTCGCGACCGAATATATTGAACGATTTTTCAGCGTAGTGCGTTGCCGACAGGTTTTCCAAGTTGAGGCGCACCTTGTTATCGGACAACGAAAAACCGACCCACTAAGAGTGGATCGGTTGTTTCTGGTGTCATTAGTTGCCTGTGCGTGGCTTGATAATAGGCAACGTCCCGGTGCGGGCACGAATGTTGTAGATTGTTTGCAGTAGTCGTTCCGTAATGTCATCAATGGCACCGGTGCCGTCAACACGGCCAACAATGCTTTGTTCTACGTAGGACTCGATAAGGTCCGAGGTTTCTTTATGGTAGAGCTCTAGGCGATGTTTAATGACCTCTTCGGTGTCATCGGAGCGACCTTCAGTTTCGGCTCTTGCCATGAGACGTTCAATGATTTCGTCATCCGGGACTTCCAGCACGAGGACTGCCGTCAACGATTCGCCTTGCTCTTCAAGGATTTTGTTTAGCGCTTCTACCTGTCCGGCGGTACGAGGATAGCCATCGAGTAAAAAGCCATTGGTGGCATCGCTTTGGTTCAGACGGTCAGCGACCATACGGTTCGTTACCTCATCGGGCACGAAGTTTCCGGCGTCGATATAGGATTTGGCTTCTTTGCCGAGTTCGGTGAGCTCTTTGACGTTATAGCGAAAGATGTCTCCGGTGGAGATAGCTGGGATGGCCATCTTGTCAGCAATCCGCACTGCCTGGGTGCCTTTGCCGGAGCCTGGGGGGCCCATGATGAGCAAACGAGTCATGATCTGTCCTGTCCTTGATTGGTTTTGTGTGGTCTTGGACTCAGCCTAGCGCAGCAATCCTTCGTAGTGCCGCTGTTCCATCTGTGCGTCGATTTGTTTAATGGTATTCAACGCTACACCAACCATAATCAGAATGGAGGTACCTCCAAATGGGAAATTCTGATCGGCTCCAATCAGTACAAACGCGATGAGTGGAATCATGGCGATGAGACCTAAATAGAGGGAACCGACAAAAGTCACTCGTGAAATCACATATTCCAGGTACTGTACCGTTGGGCGGCCGGCACGCACGCCCGGGATAAACCCACCTTGACGTTTCATATTGTCAGAGACGTCTTGTGGGTTGAAGGTGATCGTGACGTAGAAATAGGTAAAGAAGATCGTCATCAAAAAGAATACGGCCATATATACCGGATGCGATCCACTACCGAAGTATTGTTGCAACAATACGACCCACTGGGCGGGCTCGGAGCCATCATTTGGCATGTTGAACTGGATAAGGATCTGGGGCAGCATCAGAATAGACGATGCAAATATGACGGGTATAACCCCGGCCATATTGACTTTGATTGGGATGTAGGTGGTAGTTGAGCCTACTGTGCGCCGACCAATCTGGCGCCGAGCGTATTGTACCGGTATACGCCGCTGAGAGTCTTCGACGAAAACGATAAGCATCATCACAGCAATACCGATGATCATCACGACAACGAAGGTACGCCAGCCTTGGGTCTGCCAGATCGAACCCAGACCAGCAGGAAATCCTGCTGCAATGGATACGAAAATCATCAGCGACATACCGTTGCCAATACCGCGTTCGGTGATCTGTTCCGCCATCCACATGATGACGATGGCACCAACCGCAAGCGTCAGCACTAACATCAGGGTGGCCCAGATTCCGTCGTCGGAAAGCAGTGACATATTGCAATTTAACAACGCCCCTGAACGTGTCAGAGTGGCAATAGTTGTTGCGTTGAGCAATGCCAGGCCAACGGTCAGGTAGCGAGTGTACTGCGTCAGACGGGCCTGACCTTCTGGGCCTTCTTTTTGTAGCCGTTCGAATGCGGGAATCACCACACGCAGCAACTGCGTGATGATGGACGCGGTAATATAGGGCATGATGCCCAGGGCGAAGATGGACACTTGTAGCAGCGCCCCACCAGAGAACATGTTCACAAACGAGTAGAGCCCACCGGTGGTTTCACCTTGGGCAAGGCACATCTGCACGTTGCTGTAATCCACGCTCGGAGCTGGAATGAATACACCGATGCGGTAGATGGTGATGACGCCCAGTGTAAACAGGATCTTGGTCCGCAGGTCTGGGGTTTTTAAAACCCTGACTATCGTGCTGAACAAGTGTCCTCCTGACAATAAGTGCTTGGTGCACTGTAATGGATGCGGGTAATACCGAATCCTCCGTACACACTCGTACCCATTTTAGGCACGATCTGAATTATAACGTTAAACGCCACGGCCCTCGATCTGTGACGATGTTCGTCAGAATCGAGGGCCGCAGCGCTTGAGCACTGTCCTAATGCTGGACGGTGTTACGCGGTAGTGGTTGTACCTCCGGCGGCAGCGATTTTCTCGACTGCTGATTTGGAGAATGCATCAGCGGTAATATTGATGGCCACTGAGATGTCTCCCGAGCCCAAGACCTTGACCGGTTGGTTCTTGCGCACCAGGCCTTTCTCCACGAGTTCTGCAACTGTAACGTTGCCCCCGGTTGGGAAGGCTTCGGTGAGTTTATCCAAGTTGACAACTTGGAACTCAACCTTTGCGGGATTGCGGAACCCACGCAGTTTTGGAAGGCGCATGTGTAGCGGAAGCTGACCACCTTCGAAACCTGCTGGCACGGTGTTGCGGGCACGAGTGCCCTTAGTACCGCGGGTAGCGGTTTTACCGCCCTTACCTGATTCACCACGACCATAGCGCAGCTTAGGTTTATTGGAACCTTTTGCTGGGCGTAGGTCGTGAAGTTTGATGGCGTCTTGTTGTTCTTCAGCCATTAGTCGACCTCCTCGACCTTTACCAAGTGAGACACGGAGTTAACCATGCCCACTGTGACGGCATCGGCCGAACGGGTAACGGTCTTGCCGATACCTTTGAGACCGAGTGACCGTAGGGTTTCACGATGCTGTGGTTTGCGTCCGATGCTCGAGCGTACCTGAGTGATTTTCAAGGTAGTTTCAGATGGCGCAAAGTTCTTTGGTGTCGATGCGAAGTTAGACAACCTTATGCACCTGCCTTTTCTTCGGAACGCTTTGCGCGGTCTTCGGCAATGGTGCGCAGCATGGCAGCTGGTGCAACTTCATCGACTGGCAGACCACGACGAGCTGCAACCTCTTCTGGGCCTTCTAGCTGACGTAGTGCTTCGATGGTTGCTCGCACGATGTTGATGGCATTTGGCGAACCCATCGACTTGGATAGTACGTCGTTAATGCCTGCGGCCTCCAGCACAGCGCGTACAGGACCACCAGCGATAACACCGGTACCCGGTGCAGCTGGGCGTAGCAAGACGACGCCGGCAGCATCTTCACCCTGTGACAGGTGCGGGATGGTGGTGCCTACGCGTGGAACCCGGAAGAAGTTCTTCTTAGCTTCTTCCACGCCCTTAGCAATTGCGGCTGGTACTTCCTTGGCCTTACCGTAGCCGACACCGACCATGCCATCGCCATCGCCGACGACAACGAGTGCGGTGAAGGCGAAGCGGCGTCCACCTTTAACGACTTTGGCAACGCGGTTGATTTGAATAACGCGTTCTAAGAACTGATCGCGATTATCTTCACGACCACCACGGCGCTGACCGCGATCACCGCGTTCAGAGCGTTGGCCACGACGCGAACGGCCCCCACGTTCAGTTTGCTGGCTGTCGGAACCTGATGAGGTTTCCGATACAGCCTCTTGAGTTGTTTCGGTCACCTGGGTGTCCTTTTCGTTATTTGCTTCGGTCACAGCTGCAGTCCACCTTCCCGTGCGCCGTCAGCAACAGCGGCGATACGACCATGGTATTTGTGACCGGCGCGGTCAAAGACCACCTGGGTCACACCGGCATCGTCAGCACGCTGAGCAATAATTTCGCCTACTTTGCGGGCTTTTTCCGACTTATCTGCGTCGAGTGCACGCAGATCTGCTTCCATGGTAGAAGCCGATACTAACGTGGCGCCTGCTTCGTCGTCGATAACCTGCGCGAAAATGTGGCGGGACGAACGGTTGACTACCAAGCGTGGGCGTACAGCGGTACCGTTGATCCGTTTGCGTACGCGCATATGACGGCGACGACGGGCAGCGTTTTTGCCTTTGCCTTTGATACTGACAGTTGACATTACTTACCTGCCTTTCCGGCCTTGCGGCGGATGGTCTCACCTTCGTAGCGAATACCCTTGGCCTTATAAGGTTCGGTAATACGCAGCTTGCGAATATTGGCGGCGGTTTCGCCGACCAGTTGTTTATCGATACCCGATACGGTTACGGTATTGCCTTCGATGGCGAACGTGATGCCTTCTGGGGCAGCCACGTCAATACTGTGGGAGTAACCCAGCTGCAATTCGATATCGTTACCTTTTGGCAGTACACGGTAACCGGTACCGTGTAGCTCCAATTTCTTGGAGTACCCTTCGGTGACACCAACCACCATGTTATTAATCATGGTGCGGGCCAGACCGTGCAGGGAACGAGATTCGCGTTCGTCATCGGGGCGGGTGACGGTGATGATATTATCTTCAAGCTTGGCTTCAATCGGACCGTCAATGGTCATGCCTAGCTCACCTTTTGGTCCCTTGACGGACACATCAGAGCCGTTGATTGCAACCTCAACGCCGGAAGGTACGGTGATCGGAAGCTTTCCAATACGTGACATTGTTTCCCTTCCTTTCCGTTACCAAACGTAGGCGAGGACTTCCCCACCTACACCTTTGGAGGCTGCTTGACGGTCAGTCAGCAGGCCAGACGATGTTGACAGGATGGCGATACCGAGTCCACCTAGCACATGTGGCAGGTTGTTGGACTTGGCGTAGACGCGCAAGCCTGGTTTGGAGATGCGGCGTAGACCAGCAATGGAACGTTGACGCTGTGGACCAAATTTCAGTTCCATAACGAGGTTTTTACCTACGCGTGCGTCTTCTTCTTTCCAGCTGCTGATGTAGCCTTCGTTTTTTAAGATCTCAGCGACGCCGGTCTTCAATTTTGAAGATGGCATGCTCACGGAGTCGTGATGCGCCGAGTTAGCATTGCGCAGACGCGTTAACATGTCTGCGACAGGATCGGTCATACTCATATGTGGCTTTAGCCTTTTCTCGTTGTGGTTTCCTGTGCCGGTACACCGAAACAGGACCTATAACGTAGTTGGATTACTGGTCTGCCTTGAACGGGAAGCCCAGTGCACGCAGTAGTGCGCGGCCTTCGTCGTCTGTTTTTGCTGAAGTGACTACGGTGATATCCATACCGCGTACACGGTCGATCTTGTCTTGATTAATCTCGTGGAATACGGCTTGCTCGGATAGACCGAAAGTGTAGTTGCCGTTGCCATCAAATTGGCGTGGGCTTAGGCCGCGGAAGTCACGGATACGTGGCAGTGCAAAGGTCACCAGACGGTCCAAGAATTCCCACATGCGATCGCCACGCATGGTGACGTGGGCACCAATGGGCATACCTTCACGCAGTTTGAACTGTGCGATGGATTTCTTGGCACGGGTGATCTGTGGTTTTTGACCGGTAATTTGGGATAGGTCATCAACGGCACCGTTGATAACCTTTGAGTCACGTGCTGCTTCGCCTACACCCATGTTGACGACGATTTTTACTAGCCCGGGCACCTCCATAACATTCGTGTATTCGAATGTGTCTTGGAGTTGGGCTTTAATTTCGTCGCGGTATTTTGTCTTAAGACGAGGGGTGACCTTTGGGGCTGCGTTTTCAGATACCTGGGTCATTACAGCTCCTTTCCAGAGGCCTTGGCGAAACGGACCTTAACGGTCTTGGTGACACCATCTTCTTCGACTTCTTCAAAACGGTAACCAACCCGAGTCGGTTTTTCTGTTTCAGGGTCAACAACGGCCACGTTGGAGATGTGCAGGGCAGCTTCTTGTTCTACTAGCCCACCTTCTGTGGAACCGTCGGCACCTTGACCGGCGCGCACGTGTTTTGTGACGCGATTGACGCCTTCTACTACGACGCGTTGTTCGGCTGGTAGAACACGAAGGACTTTGCCCTGTTTACCGCGGTCTTTGCCCGACAACACCTGTACCAGATCGTCTTTTTTGATCTTTGCCATGTCGTTAGATCACCTCCGGTGCCAGCGATACGATACGCATGAACTGCTTGTCACGTAGCTCACGAGCAACTGGGCCGAAGATACGAGTTCCGCGCGGTTCGTTATCCTGACGAAGGATGACGGCTGCGTTTTCGTCGAATGAAATGTACGAGCCATCTTGACGGCGAACTGACTTCTTTGCTCGCACGACAACTGCCTTGACGACGTCGCCTTTTTTAACGGCACCGCCCGGGATGGCGTCTTTTACGGTAGCGACAATAATGTCGCCAATTGATGCATAGCGGCGTCCAGAGCCACCGAGTACACGGATGGTGAGAATTTCTTTCGCACCGGTGTTGTCGGCAACCTTGAGCCGCGATTCCTGTTGAATCACTTGCTTACTCCTGTTGTCTCGCTGGTTCTCATCCCTCGGTTGGGCCGAGCCTTGCGGAACGGTCATGGAAATTCTTGCTGTGCTTACCCCCAGCTAGGTGAGACGTATGTGAACACATCGCTCTCAGAGGCGACCTGTCACACAGTGCTTTTGAGCCGGGGCCGAGGCACGTTTCTGCAAGATGGTGTGCTGGCTTTTCGTCAGATGCTCGGTGGATGGCCGGGCTATGAAAAGGGCACAGTTACAATATCTTACCTTATTGCAGAAGTATTTAAGAAATCATCGTCCCATATAGGTCTGACTAGGGTTTATTAATGCGATGTCGCTTAACAGCAATACCCGCACCGGAATTGCGGTGCGGGTATTGCTGTTATATTCAGGCAAGTCTTATTTGGCGCGTTCCACGATATTGGTCAGTCGCCAGTTCTTGGACTTGGACAGCGGACGGGTCTCTGCCAAACGAACGCTATCGCCGATACCGGCGGTGTTCTGTTCGTCATGGGCTTTGACGCGTTTGGTCCGACGCATGATTTTGCCGTACAGAGCGTGCTGTTTGAAGTATTCGATTTCCACGATGATGGTTTTATCCATTTTGTCGGAAACGACTACCCCGCGCAGTGTTTTGCGGTAGTTACGCTCTGGAGCGGCTGCGGTGTCAACAGACTCAGTCACTGTGATTCCTCCTCAGCCTACTTGCGGCTTTTCTTCTTAGCTTTGGTATCTTCTTCGCTGGCTTCGATTTCTTCGCGGATACCAAGTTCGCGTTCACGCAGCACGGTCATAATCCGTGCAATATCGCGTTTGACGACCTTGATGCGACCGGTGTTTTCAATTTGGCCGGTTGCCGCTTGGAAGCGCAGGTTGAATAATTCGGCTTTTGCTTTGTCGAGTTCTTCTCGCAGACGAGCGTTATCAAAGCCGTCCAAAGCATCAGTGGTTAGTTCAGCTGAACCCAGTGCCATGTTTATTCACCGCCCTCTCGGCGTATAATGCGAGCCTTAACCGGCAGCTTGTGTGCAGCCAGTCGCAGGGCCTCGCGTGCAACGTCATCACTTACGCCGGATAGTTCGAATAGGACACGACCGGGTTTGACGTTGGCTACCCAGAATTCTGGTGAGCCCTTACCCGAGCCCATACGAACTTCGGCTGGTTTTTTGGTCAGCGGGCGGTCTGGGAAAATATTGATCCAAACGTGACCACCACGTTTGATGTAACGCGTCATGGCAATACGTGCCGCTTCAATTTGACGGTTCGTTACATATGCGCGGGTAGTCGCCTGCAGACCCCATTCACCGAAGGCAACTTCGGTACCGCCCTTAGCCATACCTTTGCGGTTAGGACGGTGCTGTTTACGGTATTTTACGCGACGTGGGATAAGCATTAGCCCTTGCCTCCTTGAGCGCCTGCGCGTGCACCCTGTGGGGCGCCGCCGCGCCGACGGCGTGATCCACCGCGTCCGCCACGACCACCACGGCCTGATGGCTGAGCTGCTTCCTGTGCTGCCAATTCCTTGTCAGTCAGGTCTCCGCGGTAAATCCATACTTTGACGCCGATACGGCCGTATGTGGTTTTGGCTTCGAACTGACCAAACTCAATATTGGCGCGCAGGGTGTGCAGTGGCACACGACCTTCACGGTAGAACTCGGTACGGCCCATATCAGCACCGCCCAGTCGGCCGGATACCTGAATACGGATACCTTCTGCGCCTGCGCGCATTGCCGACTGGATGGAACGACGCATTGCACGGCGGAATGCCACACGTGCGGTGAGCTGCTCAGCAACACCTTGGGATACAAGCTGTGCATCGAGTTCTGGTTTCTTGACTTCTAGGATATTCAGCTGAATCTGCTTACCAGTGAGCTTTTCGAGTTCACGGCGAATGCGATCAGCTTCCGCACCACGGCGACCGATGACGATACCTGGGCGAGCAGTGTGTACGTCTACGCGGACACGGTCGCGGGTACGTTCGATCTCTACTTTGGAGATACCTGCACGTTCCATGCCGTCCTGCAGCAGGCTGCGGATCTGCACGTCTTCTTTGACGAAGTCCTTGTAGCGCTGACCATCTACGTTTGAGTCAGCGAACCAGCGGGAAACGTGGTCCTTGGTAATGCCGAGGCGGAATCCGTGTGGGTGAATTTTCTGACCCATTTAGTTGGTCCCACCTTTCTGATCTTCATCGGTTGCAACGACCACGGTGACGTGGCTGGTGCGTTTATTGATTTGGAAGGCACGTCCCTGAGCGCGTGGCTGGTAGCGCTTCATGGTTGGTCCTTCGTCAACGAAGGCTTCACTGACGAACAGTTCTTCTTCGTTGAAGGCCAGGCCTTCACGATCGGCTTTGTCCCGTGCATTTGATACTGCCGAGGCAAGTACTTTGTAGACGGGGTCTGAAGCGCCCTGCTGGGCAAACTTCAAAATGGCCAGGGCTTCATTCGCTTGCTTACCACGAACAAGGTCGACGACGCGCCGGGCCTTCATTGGCGTAACACGCAGATAGCGTGCAATTGCCTTGGCTTCCATTGCTTAATCCTCTCTAACGATCAGCCAGCCGGTGTTAGCGGCGGCCTTTCTGGTCGTCCTTGGAGTGGCCGCGGAAGGTGCGCGTTGGCGCGAATTCTCCCAATTTATGTCCGACCATGGATTCGGTAATAAATACCGGTACGTGCTTGCGACCATCGTGGACAGCAATGGTGTGTCCCAGCATGTCCGGGATGATCATCGAGCGACGAGACCAAGTGCGGATAACGTTTTTGGAGCCCTTTTCGTTCTCAGCAAGAACCTTCAGGTACAAGTGCTGATCTACGTAGGGGCCCTTCTTCAGGCTGCGTGGCATCTGAGATCAGCTCCTATCGATTCTTCTTGCTTTTCGGACGACGACGCACGATGTACTGGTCGCTGGCTTTCTTCGGACGGCGTGTACGGCCTTCCTTCTTACCGCTGGGGTTGGACGGATGACGTCCACCAGATGTGCGACCTTCACCACCACCGTGTGGGTGATCCACCGGGTTCATTGCGGCGCCACGGGTCTGCGGACGAACGCCTTTGTGGCGCATACGTCCTGCTTTACCCCAGGAGATGTTGATTTGTTCGGCATTGCCGACTTCACCAACAGTTGCACGGCAACGAATATCCACGTTACGGATTTCACCGGAGGGTAGACGAAGTTGTGCGTATTTGCCTTCCCGAGCAACCAGCTGAATAGATGCGCCAGCTGAGCGGGCCATTTTCGCTCCGCCGCCGGGACGCAGTTCCACGGCGTGGACTACGGTGCCCAATGGCATGTTGCGAAGAGGCAGATTGTTGCCCGGTTTAATGTCGGCGTTCGGGCCAGACTCCACCATGTCACCTTGCTTCAAGCGAGCAGGTGCCAGGATGTAGCGCTTAGCTCCATCGACATAGTGTAGTAATGCAATATTGGCGGTACGGTTCGGGTCGTATTCAATTTGTGCGACCTTTGCCTGAATGCCATCTTTATCGTGTCGGCGGAAGTCAACCAAACGGTACTGGCGTTTGTGTCCACCGCCACGGTGACGTGATGTAATGCGTCCGAGGTTGTTACGTCCACCGCTCTTTGACAGCGGCCGCAACAGCGCCTTTTCCGGAGCATTCCGGGTGATATCTTGAAAGTCGGCTACCGACGAGCCGCGCTGGCCCGGGGTAACCGGCCTGTGTTTACGAATTGCCATAAATTTATTCCTCGATTAAGTGGTCTCCGGTCCTAGAGGGCCGGACCTCCGAAGATGTCGATGGAACCTTCTTTCAGAGTGACTACCGCACGCTTAACGTCGTTACGGGAGCCATATCCGAAGCGGGTGCGCTGACGCTTACCCTGACGGTTCATGGTATTGACTGAAGCAACCTTGACGTCGAAAATCTTTTCGATAGCCAGTTTGATTTCAGATTTATTGGAACGCGGATCTACGAGGAAGGTGTAGCGGCCTTCGT